>NZ_JBQENW010000014.1:0-133918 GCF_052044835.1 Bacillus sp. 22475
AAGTGCTTCGACTGACCCTTCAGCTAAAGGTTGTTTTAATTGTTTATTTGAATCTTTTTTCATGGATGGACGCCCCTTTTTCTTAGATTGAAGGGCATCAATTCCTTGTGTTTCGAGCTGTTTTTTCCAAACAGAAATCGTTGAAGGGGCAGGAATATTAAAGATAGCTGCTGTCTCAAATAAGGACATACCGTTTTCAATCATAAAGTTTAGTATGTCTAGTTTAAATTGTTGTGTGTAATTTGTACATCGTTTTAGAAAAGCTTCCAGACCATTCTGTTTATATTGGTTTACCCAATTCAAAATGATTGTGTCACTTATACCGAGCGATCTACCCATTTCTCGATAACTTTCATTTCCGTTCAAATAACGTAGAACGATTTGTATTTTTTCATCAGCTGTAAATTTAGCCATAGAAAAACTGCACCTCCAATTGTTAGACTGTGTCTAACAATTGGGGTGCAGTTCAGTAAGTTTGTGCTCTTTTTATTTTGTAGGAATGAAGAAAACAGATATAGCTGCGATAAGACCTGCAAAGGAGAATAAGTAAAAATTCCATGCTAAGTCATATTGCATTGTCATAATAATACCGACGAGAATAGGGCCAGCAATTGCACCAACTCGGCCAAGCCCCAGTCCCCAGCCTAAGGAGGTAGCTCGGATATGTGATGGGAAGTATTGTGTTACATATGCATTTAATATTTGAGTAATACCGACCGATCCAATACCAGCAAGCCCAATTAAAAGATAAATGATTGTAACAGATGGCTTGATTGTTAATAGTCCGATACATATGGCTGCCATAAGATAAGAGATGCTAATAACAATTTTTGCGCCTATACGATCAGCAATTGCTCCAGCAAATAATGCGCCGATAGCTGCGGTAACATTTAGCATAAGTAGAAATGACAGACTAGATCCAAGAGGATATCCTGCCTGGCGCATCATCTGTGGTAACCAAGTGTTTAAACCGTATATTAGAAACATTCCCATTATATAAGTGATCCAAAAAAGTAGCGTTGCTTTTATGTATTCTTTTGAGAATAAAGTAAAAAATCCATTTTTCTTTCGTATAGTAGATGGGTCTTGATGAGTTTTATCTTTTACATGAAATTCAATTTGAAAACGATTAAGAATTTGGTTCACTTCTTCTTGGCGATTACGTGATAATAAAAATTGAATGGACTCAGGTAAATAGCGAATAATGAAAGGAATGAGGAGTAGTGGAATCATTCCGATACCAAACATAATTCGCCATCCGAAATCTTCTAACATAAGCATGGACAAAATAGCACCTAACACGATACCTAAAGGATAGCCAGTAAACATAAGAGCATAAATAAAAGATTGCCTTTTTTGGGGTGAATATTCAACAGTGAGTGCTGAAGCCGTAGGGATAACACCGCCTAATCCGATTCCTCCTATAAATCGAGATAATCCAAATAACTCAGGAGAAGGAGCGATAGCCGCTAAACCCATTGTGATAGAAAAAAGTGCTAAACAGCATATAAGCGTCCATTTACGCCCAATTAGATCTGTAATCGTTCCAACTAGAATAGCCCCAATAAACATCCCAAATAAAGCATAGCTTGCAATTGTACCAGCGTGCGCTGGTGATAGCGCCCAGCTTTTGTCTTCTAGGAGCTTTGGTAGAACGGCACCGTAAATACCTAAATCATATCCATCAGCTAAAATGGCTAGCCAACAAATAAAAACAACAAGTTTTGTAATAGAGCTTGAAAAGATAGTTTCTGTAGATTCTAGATGAGGTGGAGCTGAAGGTTGCATAATATTCACCCCTTTTAATTTGTAGATGAATATATTATTTTATTTAATGTTAATATTTTCCTCCTTGTGTCGAAATTTATCTGAAAAGGGTTTATTACAAATAAAGAAGTTCAACAGTAATTCTGTTGAACTTCTTTATTTGTTTACTCATTATCAACTCGTTTTAACGGTTGATCTGCTGGACCTTCAATAACGTCCCCCTCAATAGAAAAACGAGAACCGTGGCAAGGGCAATCCCAAGTACAATCACCATTATTCCATTCAACTTCACAGCCGAGATGTGTACAAGTTGTATCGACGATATGTAATTTTCCTTCTTTGTCCTTATAAGCACCTGCTCGTTTACCGTTAACATGTACGACAGATCCTTCACCAACTTCGAGATCTTCTGGCTTACGTAATGCGGTTTCAATCTTTCCTGCAATTAAATGTTTCGCAACATCAATGTTTTGGGAGAGGAACGTTTTTATATCTGGATTTGCATGGAAGCGTGATGGTGCATACAGTTCTTTATAGGGACTGTGAACTTTTAGGATGGAGTCCTTCAGTAGGTGAGCGGCAGCAGTTCCAGTTGTCATTCCCCATTTGCGATATCCAGTTGCAACAAATATATTTGGATTTCTTTCGTTAATATGTCCGATATAAGGAAGCTTATCTAGAGTAATTAAATCTTGTGCTGACCATCTATAAGGAACTTCATCTATTCCAAAAGTGGCTTCAGCAAAAGAATAGAGTGCTTCATAATGAAGCATCGTATTTATTCCCTGACCTGTTTTATGACTCTCTCCGCCAATCAAAATTAATTTTTCTCTATTGTTTGTTATATAGCGTAAGGAGCGCTTTGGATCATCAATACTTAAATACATGCCACCTGGATACTCCGTTTTTGCTTTTATTGCAAGAGCGTAGGAGCGTTCTGCGTACATTCGCGTAAAGAAAAAGCTATTCGCATCATAAAAAGGAAAATGTGAACAAGAGACGACATATTCACAAGTGATATGATGGCCCTCTTTTGTAATTATTTGTGGATAATCGCCCTTTTCCACATCCATAGCTGTTGTTTGTTCGTAGACCTTTCCGCCCATCTCCACAAACTTTTCTAAAAGTGTTTTTAAATAAAGAAGGGGATGGAATTGTGCTTGATTTTTCATGACAAGCGCAGATTGTACTGGAATAGGAATCGATAGAGATTGAACATAGTCACAAGGTATATTTAATTTTTGATAAGCTTCATATTCTTTCGATAAATTTCTTAATCCGTTATCAGTAGTTGTATATAAATATGAATCTTCATTTGAGAAATTACAGTCGATTTTATATGTTTGCACAGTTTTATTTATGAATTGTAGAGCCTTATTATTTGATTCATAGTAAAGCCGGGCCTTTTCTACACCGAAATGATTTATTAATTCATCATAAATAAGATCATGTTGTGCTGTTACTTTCGCTGTTGTATGCCCAGTCGTTCCGTTTAAAATACGACCAGAATCAATTAAAACAACATCGATGCCTTCTTTTGCAAGTAAATAGGCAGTAGTAATACCTGTAATACCAGCACCGATAATAGCAACTTTCGTCTTTATATTTTCGGATAAACGAGGGAAAGTAGGAAACTGAGTAGATTCAATCCAATAAGATAGCGGCAGTTGTGGAAATGTATCACTTGTCATTGCGGAAACCTCCTGATTTTAGAACAATTTTCCTTTTAATATTTCCATATTATATGAAATTCATGTGTGTTGTTTTAGAAGTAGTCTATTTTTATTAAAAGAGGTTATAAATTATTTTAATATAATTAATTAGGTGGGGCATTATGAAGTAGTAGGATTTATATAAAACTAAATTCAAGTGATTCTGTTTTGTTGATTACATAGGGAGTTATTGAATGAGATAGAGTCTATGGCGTTTAAGAAAATGGCTATATATAGTGGGTAAATCCTTATGGAATCTATACATTTTCTTTAGTGAAATAAAGTATGATTATAAAAATATAACCACCTTTTATTACTAGGTCATAAAAGGTGTTGACAATATAGAAATTCTATTGTTATGATTCATCATGTGGAAAGGTTGATAGAGAGTAAAAAGAGAAATGTTTTTCATTGATAATAAAAGCGAAAAATAAGTGACGATAGAGTGAGTATATTTTCCTTATAATAGATGCTTTTTGGATCACCTAGTAAAATCAATCTGGAAGCAAGAATTAATATATGTAAGTTGCGCAAGGCGCGGCATAAGAAAGGAGCAAAAGGATGAAGGAGCTTCATACGTTTGGGTGGTATGCAGCACGTGTATCACCACATTTGCCGAAAAAAGCATTTAAACCAGTGCCTACTCGTTTATTTGGTGGACTGGCTTATTTGCTTGTGGCATTGGCGGGGTTAATAGCGATTGGTGTATTTGAATTGAATGTGTGGGCGAATCTAGGAATTGCAATTGTTCTTGGATTATGTTTTGCTTCACTTGGATTTTTAGGGCATGAAATTTTACATGGAACTGTTGTAAGAAAGGCATGGCTTCGTGACTTCTTAGGCGCGATTGCATTTATGCCATTATCAACAGGGCCAAAGCTTTGGAGAAAGTGGCATAATGCAACGCATCATGTTCATACACAGCATGAAGAGAATGATCCAGATGCATGGCCGACACTTGAGAAACTTAAGAAGAGTAAGTTTTTGAGTTGGGTATATCGTATGCCCCTTCATGTACGTTCATTCTTTAGTTTTCTGTCACTAACAATTCAATTTACATTGCATTCGACTCGAATGTTCTTTCATTTTATAAAAGAATTTAAGTCATCCAATCAAAAATCTGTATGGCTTCAACTTCTTTTACCTTGGACAGTTTGGATTAGTTTATTGTTTATTATGGGACCAGGAAAATGGTTATTTGCATATGTCATTCCGTTGTTAATTGCTAACTTTATTGTAATGGCATATATCGCAACAAATCACCGCTTAAATCCAATTGTTCCAGTAAATGATCCATTAGCAAACTGTTTATCAGTAACAGTGCCGCGCTGGGTAGACGTTTTACATTTCAACTTCTCATATCATACAGAACATCATCTGTTTCCTGCTATGAGTTCAAAATACTATCCGTTAGTAAAAGAGAAGATTAAAGAAATGTGGCCGGAACGCTATCACGAAATGCCGATGACAAAAGCATTGGCAGCACTTTGGAATACACCACGTGTGTATTATCACGGAAGTGAATTAGTTGATCCGCATAGAGAGCATTTCTATGGTTCTTTAGGAAATGGACTAGATCCTCATAATATTTCATATCGTGAGGAACATATAGAAGAAAAAGAGAGTATTAAAAAAGTAAATCAGTAAAAATAGATGTATTTTATAGCAAAAAAGCAAGCTCTTAGTGAGCTTGCTTTTTTGCTATAAAGAAACTTCTTTCTTGTTTTTTCTGCTCACTTGGACGGAGTTAGTTTCTTTTCGTTGTAATCGTTTTTCTAAAAGATTAACAAAATAAGTAAATAGAAGAACAAGTACGAGATAGTATGCACCAACGATTATGTAAGTATCTAATTGTTGGAAGTTACCTGCTGCAATTGATAAACCTGATCCCCATAATTCGGACATTCCTACATAAGCAACAAGTGAAGAATCTTTTAATCCGATAATAAATTGGTTTCCTAGAGGAGGAAGAGACAGACGAAATGCTTGTGGTAATATAATTCGTCGCATAGCTAAAGGATAAGGCATGCCTAAAGAGCGAGCTGCTTCTAATTGTCCACGGTCGACGGATTGAATGGATCCTCGGAAAATTTCCGTAATATATGCACCGTTATGAATTGCTAAAGCGATTGCTCCTGCCCAAAAAGGGGTGAAAACAACAACGGATGTAATTCCAAAATAGAGAATGGCAATTTGAACAATTAAAGGTGTACCACGAATAATAGCAATGTAGACATGAGCGATACTATTTAAAACTTTATTGTTAGAGATTCGAAAGAAAGCGAATAATAATCCAATTAATGAACCGAGTACTAGGGAAGTTAATGTTAATTGTAATGTGACAATAGTAGCTTTTAAGAGTGTGGGATAGGAAGAGATAAAAATTTCAAACATGCGTTTCACCTCATATTGTATAGATTTTAGTAGAGAATGAAATGCCCCACATAAAATGAACACTTAATCAGTGGGGCACTGTTTATGAATCTTTTGAATGGCTAACTTACTTACTTCGTTTTTTCCTCTTCACCAAGAATATTACGCCCGAACCATTTTTTACTGATCTTTTCATACGTACCATCTTTAATGATTTCATCTAACGCTTTATTTACTTGCTCAACCATTTCTTTATCATCTTTGCGGATAGCAATTCCCATTTCATCAAGATTTAATGGTTTTCCGGCTTCTTTTATATTCGATTTTCCTTCTTTTATCATACGTAGACCAACCATTTGATCCGTAATTACTGCATCAACACGCCCAGGCTCTAAATCCATAAGAGCAGTAATATCGCTGTCATATTCTGTGATTTGATCTGTATATTTTGCAACAAGATTTTTAAAGGTACTAGCTTTTACAACACCAATTTTCTTACCTTTTAAATCTTCTGGAGAAGAGATAGCGGTATTCTTTTTAGCCACAAAAATTTGGGCGCCAGAGCGATAGTACGGATTTGAGAAACTAACAGCTTTTAAGCGCTCCTCTGTAATTGCCATACTACCCAGTATTACATCATATTTCTTCGCTTGAAGACCTTGAATTAGCGTTTCCCATGGGTTTGTAACTGGCGTAGCCTTCATGTTCATCTTTTTAGCAAGAGCTTCACCGATTTCTACATCAAAGCCGACAAGTTTGCCGTCATTTTCTTTATAGTTAAAAGGTTTGTATAATCCACTCATCGCATAGCGAAATTCTTTTTCACCATTTGATGAAGTAGTAGAGCTTTCTTTGCTACAAGCTCCTAGTATGAAGGATGTACATAGTGTAATGCTCGCAACAATGGTTAATAGTTTTCTTTTCATAAAACCCCTCCTATATATTGATCATACGGATGGTTTTTTAGTATGTTATTGAAATATTTTATTTGGATGATTAGTTGTGCACCGTATGAATATATTCCTTTTCGTTTGAAACAGAAGTTACATTATAAAACGTTGCGTAAAAATCGTTTTGCTCGTTCATGTGATGGAGCTGAAAAGAATTGTGCTGGCGGAGCATCTTCTACAATCTTTCCATCGTCCATAAAGATGACGCGATCAGCTACATCTTTTGCGAAATTCATTTCATGAGTAACAATAACCATTGTCATCCCTTCTTCAGCAAGTTCTTTCATAACTTGCAATACTTCTCCAACAAGTTCAGGGTCTAAAGCTGAGGTAGGCTCATCAAATAGCATAATCTTAGGGCTCATTGCAAGAGCTCGTGCAATGGCAATGCGCTGTTTTTGACCACCTGAAAGAAGATGAGGAGTTACATCCGCTTTATCTTGAAGGCCGACTTTTTGGAGAAGTTGATTTCCAATATCCTTTGCATTTGCTTTCTCTAATTTTTTTACGTGAATAGGTGCTTCTATGATGTTTTCTAGTGAGGTCATATGAGGAAAGAGGTTAAAGTGCTGAAAAACCATACCGACATTTTCACGGACTTTATTTAAATTTGAATGCTTTGGATCAATTCGCTCACCTTGTAAGTGAATTTCGCCTTCATCGTACATTTCTAAAAAGTTAAGACAGCGAAGTAATGTACTTTTACCAGAACCACTGGCACCAATTAAAACAACAACTTCTTTTTCTTTTACTTCTAAATCAATTCCTTTTAACACATCAAGTGAACCGAATGATTTTACTAGATTTCGAACTTGAATCATACAAAACCCCCAGTTAAAAATATATTTTACAAATGTTGCCCCTTATTTCTGTTATTAGTCATAAATTGTCAGAATCCTTTATTTTTTACGTGCAATTTGGTATTCAAAGAAATAATAATTTTTAAAATCCCTATATCCTTCTATAATGAAAATATGGATAATAATATATAGGTAGTATTTATATTACTTATAAAAAGGGGGAAGGGAAGATGGAAACAGAAAGGAAAACATTTTCTTTTGGATTACGTACACAACTTATGCTATTCACTACAGTTTTAGCTTTCATTACATATTCAACAAGTATCTTTTTTATTTACGTGATATACGATTATTTTCAAAGTTATGTAAGTCAAACTGTATATAATATTATCGTTATGTTATTAGGGGTAGTATGGTCTGGAATTTTAGCATATGGAGCAGCCGTATTTTTAATTAAACCGCTTCGCAAGTTAGAGGAAGCGGCAAGAAGAGCAGCTGAGGGTGATATTCGTGAAGATGTTCCATTACCGAAGATAGATGATGAAATTAAATCTTTAAGTGTTGCATTTAATATGATGTTAGGAAACTTAAGGGGCATGGTAAAAAATATTGATACAACATTTTCGTATACAAATAATCAAGTACAGCAGATTAGAAAACAAACAGGCGAAGCAACGAGACAAGCGCAAGGTGTATCTGAGACACTTGCAGAGATTTCTTCAGGCGCTGAGCAATCAGCGGCATCAATTCAAGCAATTGTTTCTGCTGTTGATACAACGACGTCTATTGCAAGTGAAGTAGAAGAAAAAGCGAAGCAGTCTGATACGTTGTCTTCAGAAATGGTTCAAGCTTTAGGGCATAGTACTCGTGTCTTTACGTCTTTAATTCAAGGTATTCAAACATTGGCAAAAGAAAATGAAGATTCAATGCAAAATGTACAGAAGTTAGAAGAACGAATGAAACAAGTAGAACATATTGTGTCTGTTGTGAGTGCGATTGCTAGCCAAACGAATTTATTAGCACTAAATGCTTCTATTGAGGCAGCTCGCGCAGGAGAGCATGGAAGAGGCTTTGCGGTTGTTGCGGAAGAAGTACGTAAACTTGCTGATGAAAGTGATCATTCTGCAAGAAACATATCTCAGTTATTACGGAATATGCAAGATGAAGTACAACAAGTTGCAATGAAAATGACAGAACAAGTGAAAATAGCTAAAGAAGAGGCGAAACGTGGGGAAGCTACGGAATTAATTTTAAAAGAAATGTCATCAAGTGTTATGGAAGTAGCCGATGCAACTCAGCAAATTAGTAGTTATATGAATGAACAAGTGAGCCACATTCATCAAACAGGAGCACAAACAAAAGCTGTAGCAGCAATTGCTGAAGAAACGTCAGCTGGTTCGCAAGAAGTGGCGCGTGTGACGCTACAACAGTCTAAAAATATGATAGTAATCGATCAATTATTAAAGGATTTAGAGAAGCAAGCAACTGATTTGAAACAAACAATTGAACGATTTTCAATGTAAAAGGAAGAACAGAATACTGTTCTTCTCTTTTTTATTTAGTTTGGTTTAATATTTACAGTGAAACTATGAACGTTTCCGCAACATTCTTTTCTGTCCCTTTCGGATGAAAATTATAGCGAGCTATAATATTAAAAGGGGTGTCTTTTATGAAAAAAGAAAAAAGACAACGGTTAATTAAACAATTTGTAAAGGAGTATGAAATAGATAAGCAAGAAAGATTAGTAGAATTGTTAGCCCAAAAAGATGTATTAGTAACACAAGCTACGGTTTCTCGCGATATTCGTGAGTTAAACTTAACGAAGGTACCTTCTCAAGAAGGATTAATGATATATAAAGTTTTCTCAGAAGAGCATTTACAAACTGATATAAAGTTAAAGAAAAAATTACGAGAAGTTGTTGTGAAAATTGATTGTGTAGATCAATTAATGGTTATTAAAACATTACCTGGTAATGCACATGTTATTGGTGTTTTATTTGATGAGTTAGATTGGAAAGAAAAAATAGGATGTATATGTGGAAATGATACATGCCTTATAATTTCACAGTCGAAATCAGATAGGGAGATTATAGAAGAAAGATTAAATTTAATTATTTAGATGCAAAAATCCTGTTTTTAATAAAATTAAAAACAGGATTTTTGTTTAAATACGGAAGTTGAATATTCAATATATATGCGTAATATATGTGTTTTTTATTGAAAAAGCGAGAGAGTTTGTTATAAAAATACAAATTCGTATGATTTTAAAAAAATAACTTGTTTAATATTTCACAATGATAATGTGGATGCTTTCACAAAGATAAAAGTGCAGAGCATTTATTATGTACTTGTAAGACATCAAACATATTTAAAAGGAGGTACAACAAATGAAACATCCGATACATGTTACTTCAGAAATTGGGGAATTACAAACGGTTTTATTAAAACGACCGGGTAAAGAAGTGGAAAACTTGACGCCAGATTATTTGCAGCAATTATTATTTGATGATATTCCATACTTACCAATTATTCAAAAAGAGCATGATTATTTTGCACAAACGTTACGCAATCGGGGTGTTGAAGTTCTTTATTTAGAAAAACTAGCCGCTGAGGCGTTAGTAGATAAAAAACTTCGAGAAGAATTTGTTGATCGTATTTTAAAAGAAGGACAGGCCGACGTAAATGTTGCACATCAAACTTTAAAAGAATATTTACTTTCCTTTTCAAATGAAGAATTAATTCAAAAAATTATGGGCGGTGTACGGAAAAGCGAAATTGAAACAAGTAAGAAGACACATTTATATGAATTAATGGAAGATCATTATCCGTTTTACTTAGATCCAATGCCTAATTTATATTTTACTCGTGATCCAGCAGCTAGCGTGGGCGATGGCTTAACGATAAATAAGATGAGAGAACCAGCGCGTAGACGTGAATCATTATTTATGGAGTATATCATCAAATATCATCCAAGATTTGCAAAACATAATGTACCAATCTGGTTAGATCGTGATTATAAATTTCCAATTGAAGGTGGCGACGAGCTAATTTTAAATGAAGAAACAATTGCGATTGGAGTATCTGCTCGTACTTCAGCTAAAGCAATTGAACGTTTAGCTAAAAATCTCTTTAGCCGACAAAATAAAATTAAGAAAGTGTTAGCGATAGAAATTCCAAAATGCCGAGCATTTATGCATTTAGATACAGTATTTACAATGGTTGATTATGACAAGTTTACAATTCATCCAGCCATTCAAGGGCCAAAAGGGAATATGAATATTTATATTTTAGAAAAAGGATCAGATGAGGAAACTCTTAAAATTACACATCGTACTTCTTTAATGGAAGCATTAAAAGAGGTATTAGGCTTAAGTGAATTAGTTCTTATTCCATGTGGAGGAGGAGATGTAATTGCTTCTGCTCGTGAACAATGGAATGATGGCTCGAACACATTAGCAATCGCACCAGGTGTAGTTGTTACATATGATCGCAACTATGTATCCAATACGTTATTACGGGAGCACGGTATAGAAGTAATTGAAGTGCTAAGTTCGGAATTATCTCGTGGTCGTGGGGGTCCACGTTGCATGAGTATGCCAATTGTTCGTAAAGATATTTAGTATAAATAACGGAGAAAGTAGGGATGAAGTATGTTAATGACTAGACCAAATTTAAAAGGAAGAAGCTTTCTAGCAGAAAAAGATTTTACACAAGAAGAATTGTTATATTTTCTAGATTTGGCAGCAGAATTAAAAGAGAAAAAGAAAAATGGTATCCCGCATCATTATTTAGAAGGTAAAAATGTAGCGCTCTTATTTGAAAAAACTTCTACTCGTACGCGTTGTGCATTTACAGTAGCATGTACAGATTTAGGAGCGAATCCTGAATATTTAGGGAAAGGTGATATTCAACTTGGGAAAAAAGAATCTGTAGAGGATACAGCAAAAGTGTTAGGGCGTATGTTTGACGGAATTGAGTTTCGTGGATTTAATCATGAAACTGTAGAATCTTTAGCACAAAATTCTGGTGTGCCAGTTTGGAATGGATTAACAGACATGTGGCATCCAACGCAAACACTAGCAGATTTATTAACAATTAGAGAACATGTAGGGAAATTGAAAAATGTAAAGCTCGTTTACGTTGGAGATGGACGAAATAATGTTGCTAATAGCTTACTAGTTGGTGGAGCAATCGTTGGAATGGATGTACGTATTTGCACACCAGAATCTTTATGGCCTGCACAAGAAGTAATTGATTTAGCAAAAAAATATAATGAACAGGTAATGATAACAAGTAATGTGGAAGAAGCTGTTGCGAATGCAGATGTAATTTATACAGATGTATGGGTGTCTATGGGGGAAGAAGAAAAATTTGCTGAACGTGTCGAGTTATTGAAACCTTATCAAGTAAATATGAAAATGATTAAAGAAACAGGGAATGAAAACGTGATTTTCTTACATTGTTTACCTGCATTTCATGATGTTGAAACGATGTATGGCGAAGAAGTTTATGAGAAATATGGGTTGAAAGAAATGGAGGTAACTGACGAAGTATTCCGCAGTAAACATTCAAAAGTATTTGATCAAGCTGAAAATAGAATGCATACAATTAAAGCGGTTATGGCAGCTACTTTAGGAAACATGGAGTAAAGAAGAAAGGGAGTCTTCCTTTCTTCTTTCTCCTCCTTTAGACACTATCATTCACTATTGCTTTTGTATTGTTATTGCAATTAAAGAGAGGTGAGTGGAATGGGTGAAGATAAGAAATTAGGGTTGTTTACACTGACGGCTCTTGTAGTTGGGTCTATGATTGGCGGTGGAGCCTTTAATTTAGCGAGTGATATGGCAAAAGGTGCTGGAGCTGGAGCCATTATTATTGGCTGGGTTATAACAGGAATTGGGATGATTGCACTCGGATTATCTTTTCAAAATCTAACTGTAAAACGGCCAGATTTAGATGGTGGTATTTTTAGCTATGCAAAAGCAGGGTTTGGTAATTTTATGGGGTTTAATAGTGCGTGGGGATACTGGCTATCTGCTTGGCTTGGGAATGTAGCTTACGGTACATTATTGTTTTCTTCATTAGGATATTTCTTCCCGATCTTTGAAGGCGGTCAAAATATAGAATCCATTATTGGTGCAAGCGTATTATTGTGGTGTGTTCACATGTTAATTTTACGTGGAGTTCAATCAGCAGCACTTGTGAATTTAGTAACTACAATCGCAAAATTAGTACCTGTATTTGTATTTATTGTCATAGGAATCTTCGCGTTTCATATTGATACGTTCTTAGATGGATTTTGGGGGCAAACTGGTTCTTTTTCATGGGGAGCAGTTGGCAGCCAAGTTAAAAGTACAATGCTTGTAACTTTATGGGTATTTATTGGGGTAGAAGGGGCTGTTGTTTTATCCAGTCGAGCAAAAAATAGAAGTGATGTAGGGAAAGCAACGGTTATTGGCTTAATTGGTACACTCATCATTTACATTTTAATCACATTATTGTCTCTTGGACTTATGCAGCAAGCAGATATTGCTGGTTTGAAAAATCCGGCTATGGCTTATTTATTTGAAAGTGTTGTTGGAAAATGGGGTGCTATTTTTATTAATTTAGGTTTAGTCATCTCTGTGTTAGGTGCTTGGTTAGGGTGGACTCTGCTCGCTTCTGAAATTCCATATTTAGCGGCTAAAGATGGAGTATTTCCAAAATGGTTCGCAAAAGAAAATAAAAATAAGGCTCCAGTAAATTCATTATGGATAACAAATGGTTTAATACAAATATTCTTGTTAACATTCGTCGTTTCTGATCAGGCGTATAACTTTGCATTCTCTTTAGCATCTTCAGCTATTTTAATCCCATATGCTTTTTCAGCATTTTATCAACTGAAGCATAGCTTAAAGTCTGAAGAAGCAGATCGAAATAAAAATATAATAATTGGCTTGATCGCAAGTATTTATGGCGTGTGGTTAGTTTATGCAGCCGGTTTAGAGTATTTATTATTAACAATGACTTTATATGCGCCAGGTATTTTTATTTTTTACAATGTTCAAAAGCAAAAGAGTTCGAAGCAAATATTTACTCGAGTGGAATTAGCATCATCCGTAGCAATTGGTGCTTTAGCATTCTTTGCGATTTATGGATTAATTACAGGCAGTATTACTTTATAAAGCGCTGTGAAAGCGAAATCAACTGGAGGGCTGGAATATGGTACGAAGAAAAATTGTAGTTGCACTAGGGGGAAATGCAATACAGTCTGGAGAGGCTACTGCGGGAGCGCAGCAAGAAGCGTTGGAAAAAACGGCGGAACAACTTGTGAAAATAATGGAAAATGATGTGGATATAGTAATTGCGCATGGAAATGGCCCACAAGTGGGGAATATTTTATTACAGCAAAAAGCTGCAGAAACGGAAAAGACACCTGCAATGCCATTAGATACTTGTGGGGCAATGAGCCAAGGAATGATTGGATATTGGATGGAAAATGCGATTGAAAAGGCATTGAAAAAACGGAATATAAAAAAAGACGTAGCAACGGTTATAACACGCGTTGTTGTGGATAAAAAAGATGAGGCATTTAAAAATCCAACTAAACCAATCGGTCCTTTTTATACAGAAGAAGAGGCCAGAAGATTAATGGATGAAACAAAAGCAGTGTTTAAAGAAGATGCTGGTAGAGGATGGAGACGTGTTGTTCCATCACCGAAGCCTGTAAGTATTCATGAACATAAAGTGATTAATTCTTTGGTCGAAGATGGAAACATAGTGATAGCTGTTGGCGGAGGTGGAATTCCAGTAATTGATTCCGAAGAAGGGTTAAAAGGAACTGAAGCGGTTATCGATAAAGATTTCGCTGCACAGAAATTAGCAGAATTAGTAGATGCCGATACGCTCGTTATTTTAACTGCAGTTGATCATGTGTATGTAAATTATAATCAACCGAATCAAAAAAAATTAGGGCATGTCACAGTGAATCAATTAGAAGAATATATTGAAGAACAACAATTCGCTGCGGGAAGCATGCTTCCAAAAATTGAAGCTGCTATTAATTTTGTTAATACAAATCCAAAAAGAAAAACAATTATTACGTCTTTAGAAAAAGTATATGAAGCACTAGAAGAAAAAGCTGGTACTATTATTTCAAAACAGAATGTATGCATGTATGTTTAAATTCTTATGTACGCTACTTAGTAGTAAAAAAGAATGGAGTTAGTAACTTCATTCTTTTTATTTATTAATATTTTTTGTACTCATTGTTCATAAAGTTTTCATGATGAAATCTGAATATGTAAGTTAATTATGATAAAATTCAAATTGAATACGCTTTCTTGATTTTTTCGCTCCAACATACAGCAAGAGAGAGGGAATTTTATGAATAGACGGAACGTAGTGAAAGACTTAAAGCAGTTCGAATTATTTGCTCATTTAACAGAAAAAAAATTGAAAGGCTTAACAGAGTTTGTTTATTGGCGAACTTATAAAAAAGGTCAATTTTTATTTTTAGAAGGGGATTCAAGAGAAAGAATTTACTTCATGTTAGATGGTTTTGTAAAGTTAGAGCGGGTTAATCAAAATGGGAACTTATTATACGATGACTATGTAAAGCGATATTCTATTTTTCCTTATGGTGGTATGTTTACAGACAGAGGATATAACTATACAGCAGAAGCAATGACGGATGTGGAGGTATATTATATTCCAACGGTAATCTTTGAAGATATGGTAAAGTCCAGCAGAACGCAATTGATGTACGTTGTTCAGCAATTATCATCTATATTAAAATTGAACGAAAATCGAGTGCAAAATATTACAATTCCTAATGCACAAGATCGTGTTATCCAAACGTTAAATTATTTAATGCAGGATTTAGGAGAACAGAGTGGAGAAAAGATTGTAATTTCATGTCCACTTACAACAATTGAAATATCCAAAATATCTGGAACATCTCGAGAGACAGTTAGCAGCGTATTAAAACAATTAAAAAATGATAGCATTGTTACAATTTTAGATAAAAAAATTACAATACATGATCCAACATATTTTGAAGAAATTTCAATGTGAAAATTGTATATTGATTTTTTAATTCATAATGTATATTAATAAGGTTCTTTATATATTTATAAGGAACTTTTTTACGTTATCCTCTATAAAAAGATTGTATAGTATGGTAATAATAGCTAAAATCGATAATAAAAAACAAAGTGAAGGGGAGAAAGAATGATTCGTATTGAGTATGATCGATTAGTAGCTATTTGTTACAGTATAGGGGTTTTGTTATTATTAAAAATTCCAAATGATAATGAATTAATTGGGGAAAAACTATTCAATGTCTATAAGGTTCCGATACATACGTATATTTATATGGATTATAAAGTCTCAAATATATTGATTGTTTCTTTCATACTACATGTAATTGCATTTATATTATTTTTAAAATGGCTAGGAAAAAAGGGGTCTAGTACATTTAGAAAAATGAATAAGATAAAAGTAGTAGGCATTAGTATTTTGATTTTAATGATGCCATTTATTTTAAATACAATCCTTCAGACATTGAATAAAACATGGTATTACGCAGGAAAAACAGGGATAGAAGCAATAGAATATAAAAAAGAAGATAGCCAGTGTAGAATGGAGAAAAATGGAGAGAATATCCAACCGAAGTGCATTGTTACTTTAAAAAATTATCGTAATCATTCACAAGCATTAAAAGTTGTTTTATATGATAATGCAAACGAGAATTCAAAAGGCTATCCAGTACCGAAACCAGTCTATTTACAAAAACATGAGACAAAGCAATTTGAATTTCAAGTTCCTGTTTCTTATAATAGAGGTATGGAAAAAGATAAAGTACCAAATATTAAATTACATTCATTGCATGAAAATGATACGAAATACAATTAATCTGTAAGTAAAAGTTTATGAGTAGGAGCAAGAATTTGAAACGATATAGAAAATCAACTTGAATCATCCAACATACTGCGAGGTAACGGTATATTGGATGATTTTTTTATGTTATCCCTTTTTTCATGTATGAAAAGGAGGAATACTTTGTTGGAAATGAAAAACATCACAAGGATCATACATGGTTTTTACTTTACGTAATCTGTGAAAGTTAGAGCCATAATAACTAGTTTGCCAATTTTTAATGTCGATATCGGGCCAGTTCACATAGTCACCTAGTGTATAAGGATCTAAGCTTTCTCGTAAACCTTTAACCCAGCGTATATTTCGATTTTCTTCATCATCGCATTTCCAAGAGGTAATGTATTCTTGAGCAATAATTGCTTTACGATGAAAATAAGCCGTTTCATTCGGCGAAATATTTTCAACAGCACCTATGAGCGATTGATGCCAAATACTAGCATCTTTATTTGGTGCATGAGAAAGAAAGTATTGCATGATTTGAATGCCTTTAAGGGGAATAGGTTTATAGACATAGGAACCAGAGCGCTTGAAATTTTCAGGGATGTTACCGCTATTAAAAAATTCAACAGCCTTTATATAAGGAACTTCTTCTATAAAGAGAGAGGGGCTACCAGTTTCAAGAAGAGGGGATAATAGGGAATGGAGTTCAGAGGGAGAACCGACAAACTCGCCTTGTGCTTCGATTTTATTTCGTTGCTTGGCGAATAATTCGATCGATGAAGTGAGACGTTCATCTATATAAGGTGCCCAGTTTTGCCACGCTTGAAATGCAGCAATAAAGTCTTCCCATTCCCATGTAATTGAGAAAATTGATACATTTTTTATCGGGTGGACTCGAAATGTTAAGGAAGTGACAATTCCGAAGTTTCCACCACCGCCACCACGGTATGCCCAAAAAAGGTTAGAGTTCTCTTGTTCATTTGCACGAATGAGTTTTGCACCAAATTTTCCACACGCTTGTACCATTTCCACTTCCATTAATTGATCACATGTTAATCCATATAAGCGCGAAAGCATACCAATACCACCGCCAAGTGCTAATCCAACAATTCCAACGCTTGCACTTGTACCAGCAGGAATTGTAACACCGTAATTCCAAAGTTCTTTATAAACAGTGCCAAGATTTGCACCAGCCTCAATTGTTGCTGTTAATTTCTCTGTATTAACAGTAATGCGATGCATTTCACTCACATCAATAATAAGTCCTCTATTTAAAAGAGAAAAATTTTCATAGCTATGACGTCCACTTCTTAACCGAAATGGTATATGACGTTCACGTGCCCATTTTAAGGCGTTACAGACATCCTTGTTATTTTGACAAAAAACAATAATACAAGGGAGTTTTGGAATACTTAAATTTAAATTCATTCGGGCTACGTCGTAGTCAGGATCTGTGGGAACAACGATACGACCTGTTAATTTTGTTTGCTTCAATTTATTACTCCTTTCTAAAATAATCAGAGCTTTTTATTAATATATGAAAAATGTCTGTAATACGCGTGGACAAGGAGAGGTGAAGAATGAGATTTACCTTTGTGAGAAATAAATAAAGCATAAGAATAAAGAATCTACATAGAGTTCAATGAAAACAGTTGCAAACTGTTCATATTTTGTTATGATAGTGTTACGAAAACGTTTGCATAAAATTCCGATGGGATGCAAAAGGAGAGAATGACTATGAATAAGACATGGTGGAAAGAAGCGGTTGCTTATCAAATTTATCCACGAAGCTTTATGGATTCAAATGGTGATGGTATTGGAGATTTACAAGGTATTATTGCAAAACTGGATTATTTAAAAGATTTAGGTATAGATGTAATTTGGATTTGTCCAATGTATAAGTCGCCTAATGATGATAATGGTTATGATATTAGTGATTATCAAGATATTATGGATGAGTTTGGTACAATGGCAGACTTTGATGCTTTACTAGATGAAGTTCATAAGCGTGATATGAAGCTTATTATTGATTTAGTTATTAATCATACGAGTGATGAACATCCATGGTTTATTGAATCACGTTCATCTAAAGATAATCCGAAGCGTGATTGGTATATTTGGCATGATGGTAAAGATGGTGCGGAGCCAAACAACTGGGAAAGTATTTTTAATGGTTCGGCATGGGAATATGATGAAGAAACAGAACAATATTATTTACATTTATTCTCACGTAAACAACCAGATTTAAACTGGGAGAATAAAGAAGTTCGCGAAGTACTATATGATACGGTTAATTGGTGGCTTGATAAAGGTATTGATGGTTTCCGCGTTGATGCGATCAGTCATATTAAAAAAGAAGAAGGCCTCAAGGATATGCCAAATCCAAAAGGTTTAAAATATGTGCCATCTTTTGATAAACATATGAATGTGAAAGGTATTCAACCTTTATTAGAAGAGCTAAAAGAAAATACATTCTCTAAGTACGATATTATGACTGTTGGTGAAGCAAATGGTGTTAAGATTGAAGATGCTGAGCTTTGGGTTGGAGAAGAGCAAGGTAAATTCAATATGGTATTCCAATTTGAACATTTAAGTTTATGGGATGCAGAGAAGAAGAAAGACCTTGATGTTGTAGGATTGAAAAAAGTATTAACGAAATGGCAAAAAGGATTAGAAAATAAAGGATGGAACGCTTTATATATTGAGAATCACGATAAACCACGTATCGTTTCAACATGGGGAGATGATAAACAATATTGGCGTGAAAGTGCAACAGCTCTAGGGGCGATGTATTTCTTTATGCACGGTACACCTTTTATTTATCAAGGCCAAGAAATTGGTATGACAAATGTTCAGTTACCAAATATTGAAGATTACGATGATGTAGCAATTAAAAATTTATATCGCGAGAAAATTGCAGAGGGCGTACCACATCAAGATATGATGGAGATTATATGGGCTTCTTGCCGCGATAATTCACGTACACCTATGCAGTGGAATGATGAGATGAATGCTGGTTTCACAACAAGTACACCTTGGTTTAGCATGAATCCAAATTACAAAGAAATTAATGTTGAGAAGCAAAAAAATGAAGAAAAGTCTATTTTCAATTTCTATAAGAAAATGATTGCCCTGAAAAAAGAGCACGATGTACTGAACTATGGTACGTACGATTTACTTTTAGAAGACGATCCACAAATTTATGCATATACACGTACGTTACAGGATGAAAAAGTCATTGTAATTAGTAATATCTCAAAAGAGGAAGCTGTGTATAATGAGGGTTCATTTGCACTAGAACGCAAACGTTTGCTTTTAAATAACTATGAAGTTGCGGAACATGAAGAAGTAACAACAATTGCTTTAAAACCTTATGAAACAAGGGTTTATCGCATTTCATAATAAAAAAGGATGCTCTTTGAGCATCTTTTTTTATGAAAAAAAATAAATTTCTATTGCAAAGTGAAAACGCTTTTATTAAAATAGATTTATGAAAACGGTTGCGTAAAGCTAAAAATAAAGTAACATAAGGAATCGTTTTCATAAAGGGAACAGAAATTATAATTTAAATCATTATGTTGTTATAAATAAAGGGGAGGAAGAACAGATGAAAATTACGTCTTTTGATTTTTGGCAAAAGTTTGGGAAAGCGTTATTAGTTGTTGTAGCCGTAATGCCAGCAGCTGGTTTAATGATTTCCATCGGTAAGTTAATTGGTATGTCTGCTGGGGATGTTAACGCAGTTCATACAATCGCTCGCGTAATGGAAGACATCGGTTGGGCAATCATTACAAATCTACACATCTTATTCGCAGTAGCAATTGGGGGATCTTGGGCGAAAGATCGCGCGGGTGGTGCATTTGCAGCGCTATTAGCATTCGTCTTAACAAACCGAATTACAGGAGCTATATTTGGGGTAAACGCTGAAATGTTAGCGGATTCAAAAGCGAAAGTTTCTTCAGTAATAGCGGGAGATTTAATTGTAAAAGATTACTTTACTTCTGTACTTGGTGCACCTGCATTAAACATGGGAGTGTTCGTAGGGATCATCACAGGTTTCTTAGGAGCTACTTTATATAACAAATATTATAACTATAATAAACTGCCACAGGCATTAGCATTCTTTAATGGAAAAAGATTTGTACCATTCGTTGTAATTCTTTGGTCTACAGTTACTGCGATTGTATTATCACTTCTATGGCCATTCATCCAAAGTGGGTTAAATGAATTTGGTCGCTGGATTGCAGCTTCAAAAGATAGTGCACCAGTTGTTGCACCGTTTGTATATGGAACGTTAGAGCGTTTATTATTACCATTTGGTTTACACCATATGTTAACGATTCCGATGAACTATACAGAGCTAGGCGGAACATATACGATGCTAACTGGTTCAAAAGTTGGACAAGTTGTAGCAGGACAAGATCCATTATGGCTTGCATGGATTACAGATTTAAATAATTTATTAGCAAATGGAGATACGAAGGCATATAACGATTTATTAAATAACGTTGTACCAGCTCGTTTCAAAGCTGGACAAGTTATCGGCTCAACAGCAGCGTTAATGGGGATTGCATTTGCGATGTTCCGTAACGTTGATAAAGAAAAGCGTGCAAAATATAAACCAATGTTTTTATCAGCAGCATTAGCAGTATTCTTAACAGGTGTAACAGAACCAATTGAATTCATGTTCATGTTTATTGCTCCAGTATTATATGTTGTATATGCTATTACAACAGGACTTGCATTCGCACTAGCTGATTTAATTAACTTACGTGTTCATGCATTTGGATTTATTGAGTTAATTACTCGTACACCAATGATGGTTAACGCAGGTTTAACAAGAGACTTAATCAACTTTGTTATTGTTTCATTAGTGTTCTTCGGTCTTAACTTTACACTATTTAATTTCTTAATTAAAAAATTCAATTTACCAACACCAGGGCGTGC
Organism: Bacillus sp. 22475; assembly: GCF_052044835.1. Classification (NCBI taxonomy): domain Bacteria; kingdom Bacillati; phylum Bacillota; class Bacilli; order Caryophanales; family Bacillaceae; genus Bacillus; species Bacillus sp. 22475. Next base: position 21,409 of record NZ_JBQENW010000014.1, read on the forward strand.
AGGTAACTATATTGATAATGAAGATGAGGCATCAGAAGGGACAGGAAATGTACAAGACGGTTCATTAGCAACAAAAGTTATCGATTTATTAGGTGGAAAAGAAAATATTGCTGACGTAGATGCTTGTATGACACGCTTACGTGTAACAGTAAAAGATTTAGATGTTGTTGCACCAGAAGCACAGTGGAAACAAAATGGTGCTTTAGGGCTTATTGTAAAAGATAAAGGTGTACAAGCGGTATATGGTCCGAAAGCTGACGTATTAAAGTCAGACATTCAAGATATGTTAGGTGCGTAATAATATGAAATTGCTAACTTTAAACTGTCATTCTTGGCAAGAAGAGAATCAAATAGAAAAGATACAATACCTTGCTAAAGTAATTCAAGAAGAAGAGTACGATGTCATCGCATTGCAAGAAGTAAGTCAGTCCATACAAGCTGAAAATGTATGCGGTAACAAGAAAAAAGATAATTTTGGACTTTTACTATTAGAAGAGTTAAAAGCGCTACATGTAAAAGATTACAATATTACTTGGGATTTCTCTCATATTGGTTATGACGTGTACGAAGAAGGATTAGCGATTATAACGAAGCATAATATTATAAAAGAAGATACGTTCTTTATTTCAGAAAACGAGGATACAACGTATTGGAAAACGCGTAAAATTGTAAGTACAACAATTGCTTATAATGGTAAGGATATAACGTTTTACTCTTGCCATCTCGGTTGGTGGAATGATGAAGAAGAGTCATTCAAAGGTCAAGTCGATCGTTTGATGGAGCGTGTAGATAGCAATAAGCTCGCCTTCTTAATGGGGGATTTTAATAACAATGCTCGGTTGGAAGGCGAAGGTTATGAGTATATGATGCAAAAAGGGTTGTATGACACATATGAATTAGCAATAGAGAAGGATGAAGGAACGACTGTCCAAGGTGAGATTGCTGGTTGGGATGAAAATAAACATAATTTGCGAATCGATCTAATATTGTGTAACCAAAGTAAAAAAGTTCATTCTTCAAAAGTTATTTTTAATGGTACAAACAGAAATGTAATTTCAGATCATTTCGGTGTAGAGGTTCAATTGGATATATAATAGAAGAAATCCTTACAGAGAATAAAAGCTGTGAGGATTTTTTTTAGGAATACAAGTATTTCCAAGAGAAAATACTTGTATTTTTTATGACATTTCATATATATTTGTTATTATTGAATGTAAAACCGATTTGGTCATTTTGTATTCATACTTTGACTCACTTCGTTATATAATAAAGTAAGTGAAAGTTAATGGGAAAAAATAGTACGTTTTTGGTTAATACACGATGTAGAAAGTGATATAATTGCAAAATGCATGTATCATTTTCTAAAGAAGGAAAAATATATAATTAGGTGATAACTTCTATGAAACAGATTTGGCGTATTTATAAGACAGATTTACGGAATGTAGCCAAACATTGGGCTGCAATTGTTATTGTTTTAGGATTAATGATTTTACCATCGTTATATGCATGGTTTAACATTAAAGCTTCTTGGGATCCGTATGGAAATACAAAAGAGGTTCCCATTGCAGTTTCTAACCAAGATGCAGGTTCTAATTTAAGAGGGAAAGATATTAATATCGGGAAAGAGATTGTAGACTCCCTTAAGAAAAACAAAAATCTTGGCTGGAAATTTGTAGATGAAAAACAAGCGATTTACGGAGTTGAGCGTGGGGATTATTATGCAAGTATTACGATTCCAAAAGACTTCTCTGAAAAAATTGCAACTGTTCTGGATGAAAATCCTAAAAAACCAGAACTGGATTACTATGTGAATGAAAAAGTAAACGCGATTGCACCGAAGATTACAGCAAAAGGTGCATCAGGTATTACAGAAGAAATTAGTAAAAACTTTGTAAAAACAGCAAACGGTGAGATTTTTAAAATTTTCAATGATCTTGGAATCGATTTAGAAACAAATTTACCAAGTATCGAAAAAGTAAAAGATCTTGTATTTAAGTTAGAAGCGCAGTTCCCAGAAATGAATACACTTATGGATAAGGCATTAGATGATGCAACTCGAGCAGAAGATGTTGTGAAAGTAGCGCAAAAAGAGTTGCCTGTTGTAGAGAGTGTTATGAATGATGGGCAAGAAGCGTTAGGGAATTTAGATAAATTCTTTGCTAGAAATGATGAAACATTGCAACGTGCTCCAGGAACTATTAAGAATAATTTAATGGTAATGCAAAAAGGTTTAGATGGTGCGGCGGCAATTACAGATTTCTTAAAGAATCCATCATTGGATTTCAATCTGGCACTTCCAGATCCGGCTAAATTCCCAGTGTTACCTAATATAACTCTTCCACAAATACCGCAAATACCAGAGATTCCAGCATTACCGCAGGTGAATGGTGAGGGGTATAAAAATGTTGCTAAAAATATTGATCAAACTGTAAATAATGTTTTCAATTCTACTCGTGTTGGAACCGCATATGTAAAAAGTGTTATGGATGGTCTTCAAAATAAAGGTGTGGATCCAGCTGTAGCACAGAAAAATGTGCAAGATGCTTCGAAATTGCTCCAAGAGCGTATCGATAGCGTTTCATATTTGATTGATTTCTTTACAACGTTTAAGGAAGCAGCTTCAACGGACTTCGGTAAACAGTTCTTTGGAAACAGAGTGGAAAGTTTAACAGTGCTTAAAAATTCTATGGTGGATGCTAACAATAGAGTTAAGCATGTAGGAGATTTAATTAGTTCTGGCCAAGAAGTTAAACAAGATGTGCGAGATGCTGTAAATCAAAAGTTAGATGCAGTAAATAATTTAGTAAATCAAGCAGAAAAAGATTATAATACAAATTTTGTAGCAGATTTCGAAAAAGCAGTAAGCACAGCTGAACAATTGAAAAACAAAGCTGAGAATGTAAAAGAAGATGCTCAGCAACTAAGAGGTAATTTAAATCAAGATATAAAAAAAGCAAATGAGTTAGTAAATCAAACAAATGAAGCGTTAGACAATGGTAGAGAAAAATATGATAAGGCTGTAAATGATTACAGCAGATTAAAAACAGAGCTTGAAAAAGCCAGAGAAGACTTAAGTAACAAAGGTGTTAATGGATTAGATTCTACAAAAGTAGCCTTAAATGATTTGAATGGGCAGTTCAAAGCAAGTTGGAATTTAGTTAATGATATGATTCCAGTTCTGGAAAGTACAAATAAAGTGTTAGCTGATGTGAATAGTGATAAAAACCTTAATGGTACAATTTCTAAGTTAAATAAAGCAAAAGATGGTTTGCAAAAAGGAATGGAGTTAACTGATAAAGGAATTGACGCTATTAATAAAGGTCAAAAACCAGCAGCAGATGTTATTGAAAGTATTAATCAAGTGTCTAAAAGTGTTTCGGGCCAAATTGGTGACATTTTAGCTAAATATGACTCAGAAATCACTCCAAATTTCAATGCAGCAATTGCTCGCACAAAAGAGATGTCTAAAAACACATCTCAAATTTTAAAAGAGGCAGACAAAAAGCTTCCAGATGTTAAAAAATTACTAGAAGATTCATCAAAAGGTTTAGTAGATGGCAAAAAGAAATTAGCAGACATTAAAGCTGAAATGCCAGCTACTGAGAAAAAGATTAAAGAATTAGCAGATAAAATTCGTGATTTTGAATCTGAAGAGGATTTAAAAGACATTATACGTTTATTGAAAAATGATGTTGAAAAGCAAAGTGATTACTTTGCGAATCCAGTAAATTTAAAAGAAAATAAATTATTTGCGATGCCGAATTACGGTTCAGCGATGTCACCATTCTATACAGTGCTTGCATTATGGGTAGGCGCATTATTAATGGTTTCATTATTAACGGTAGAAGTACACGAAGAGGGCGCGAATTATAAGAGCCATGAAATTTACTTCGGACGTTTATTAACATTCTTAACGATAGGTCTTTCACAAGCGTTTATCGTATCGATGGGAGATATATTCTTACTCGGTACGTACGTAGTCGATAAGTTCTGGTTTGTGTTATTTAGTTTATTTATTGGTGGAGTCTTCGTTTGTATCGTATACTCACTCGTTTCTATTTTCGGAAACGTTGGGAAATCGATGGCGATCATTTTACTTGTACTACAAGTAGCAGGATCGGGCGGAACATTCCCAATCCAAATGACACCAGCGTTCTTCCAAGCGATTTATCCGTTCTTACCATTCACATATGCAATTAGCGCAATTCGTGAAACAGTTGGCGGAATGCTTTGGGATATCGTAACGCGAGATTTACTTGTGTTAAGTGCTTTCGTAGTAGTTATGATTGTTGCTGCGTTATTACTGAAAACACCAATTAACAAATCAAGTGAAAAATTTGTTGAGAATGCAAAAGGAAGTAAAATCATTCACTAAAATAAAAGGTTCCTACCGATAGAGGTAGGAACCTTTTTGTTTAATCAAATTTTAATTTTTTTAATGCGTCTGCGAACGGGTTATTTAATGGTTCTTCTTCTTTTTTCTGTTGTTTCATATATTTTTGAACGTCGCGTTTATCGGCTTTGTTTCCAGATTCTTTTTTACGTCGCTCTTGGAATGTTGATAATTTCTCACGATAGCCACATTTACATGCGAAAATTTGGCCTGCACCTTCACCACGTAATTCTAGTTTCTTCTTACATTGTGGACAGCGAGCGTTTGTTGTACGAGATACATTTTTACGATGACCACATTCACGATCTTGGCATACGAGCATTTTTCCCTTTTTGCCGTTTACTTCTAGCATTGGTTTACCGCAATCTGGACAAGACTTCGTTGAAATGTTGTCATGTTTATATTTTTTATCACTCGATTTAATTTCAGAAACAATTTCTTTCGTATAGTTCTTCATTTCCGAAATGAATACTTCTTTCTTTAGTTTGCCTTTTGCAATTGCCTCAAGTTTTTGTTCCCACTCACCAGTTAGTGTAGGTGATTTTAATTCTTCTGGTACTAAATCAAGTAATTGACGACCTTTTGATGTAATGTGAATATCTTTACCACGTTTTTCAATTAAGAAAGAGTTGAAAAGTTTGTCGATAATATCTGCACGTGTCGCTACAGTACCTAATCCACCAGTTGATTTTAACGTATCAGCAAGTTGTTTATTTTGCGTATCCATATATTTTGTAGGATTCTCCATTGCTGAAAGTAAAGTTGCTTCATTAAAGCGTGCAGGTGCTTTCGTTTGGCCTGATGTTTGCATAAGTAACTTTACAGTTAATGTATCGCTCTTTTCAATGTGAGGCAGAAGCTGCTCTTTTACGTCATCAGTTACATCATCGTCTTCAAATCGATTTTCGTATACTTCCTTCCAACCAGCATGTAAAATCGTTTTTCCGCGTGCAATGAACGTTTCACTACCAACTTTAGTACGTAATGTTAGTTGCTCGTATTCGAATGCTGGGAATAAAACAGCTAAGAAACGTTTTACAACTAAATCATAAATTTTGCGTTCTTTATCTGTGAATGCTGAGAAGTTAACGTATCCTTCTGTTGGAATAATCGCATGATGATCGCTTACTTTACTATCATCAACAAATGATTTGTTAGGTTTGATAGGCTTTTGTAATACTTTATGTGCGAAGGGACGGTATTCTCCAACACCACATGCTTTTAGACGTTCTGGAAGTGTTCCAACGATATCAGATGAAATGTAGCGTGAATCTGTACGAGGGTACGTTAGTACTTTATGCTGTTCATACAATTTTTGCATAATATTTAATGTTTCTTTAGCAGAGTAACCGAACTTTTTATTTGCATCACGTTGCAATTCAGTTAAATCGTAAAGACCAGGAGAGAATGACTTCTTCTGTTTCTTATCAATTTCCACAACAGTAGCATTTTGTTTATCTAAACTTTTTACAATACCATCGATTTTTTCTTTATTAAAACTACGGCTATTGCCATTTGCATCTTGCCAAGTAAGTTTGAGCTTCTCCATTGTTTGAGCTTCGATGCCGTAGTAAGTTTGAGCTTTGAAGTTCTTTATTTCATCCTCACGACTAGCAATCATAGCGACAGTAGGCGTTTGTACACGACCACAATTTAACTGAGCATTAAAGCGAGTTGTTAAAGCGCGAGTTGCATTAAGACCGATATACCAGTCAGCTTCTGAACGTGCAACTGCTGAAGCATATAAATTGTCATAGGCTTTACCTGGTTTTAAATTTGCAAAACCATCTTTAATTGCTTTATCGGTTACAGAAGAAATCCATAAACGTTTGATTGGTTTATTTAGCTTAACTTTATCGATAATCCAGCGTGCGACTAATTCCCCTTCACGTCCAGCGTCTGTTGCTACAATGATTTCATTTACATCTTTTCGAAGTAGCTGACTTTTTACAGCATTAAATTGTTTACCAGTTTGTTTAATAACCGTTAATTTCAAACGCTCAGGTAGCATCGGTAAATCTTCTAAATTCCACTTTTTATATTTCACATCATAACTTTCTGGATCTGCTAATGTAACGAGATGACCTAAAGCCCAAGTTACAATATATTTACTACCCTCAAGATAGCCGTTTCCTTTTTTATCACACTTCAGTACACGAGCAATATCTCGTGCAACGGAAGGTTTTTCAGCGATTACAACGCTTTTTGACATATTAAAAACATCCTTTCAAATTTCCATAAGTTAAATATAGCATACATCTTCTTGAGATTCAGTTTCGCTCCATATTTGATCGGTTTTTAATGGAGTGAACAAAATCCCAACTAATTAAAGTTTCACTTTATCAGTTGCTTCTATATTAAATAGAAAAAGTAAAGAACTTGTTATTTTACTAGAATAAGAGTAGACTTTGAAGTAGATGAATAAGAAACACATGGGAGTTTGTGGATACAAACTGAGAGTATGGCTACTAGTCCGTCATTGACCATTTGAACCTGTTGGATAATGCCAGCGTAGGGAGAGTGTAAAAGCACATGTTCAGGCACTTTGCGTACGCGCAAAGTGTCTTTTTGTGTATCTCCCATCATTATAGTTAGGAGATGAAAAGGATGAATATGAAAGAAATTAGTAAAGTAGTGGATTTGGTGAGAGAATCTAATCCGCTCGTTCATAATATTACAAATGTTGTTGTAACAAATTTTACTGCTAACGGTTTGTTGGCACTTGGGGCATCGCCTGTAATGGCGTATGCAAAAGAAGAAGTAGCAGAAATGGCTAGCATTGCTGGAGCGTTAGTATTAAATATGGGGACACTTCGTCCTGAAGAAGTAGAAGCGATGTTACTCGCGGGTAAATCAGCAAATGCGAACAATGTGCCAGTACTATTTGATCCAGTTGGTGCAGGAGCAACTTCGTATCGAACAGAAGTTGCGAGACATATTCCGGCTGAAATCGATTTAGCAATTATCCGCGGAAATGCAGCTGAAATAGCAAATGTTATTAATGAGAAATGGGAAATTAGAGGGGTAGACGCTGGTACTGGAAATGGCAATGTTGTAAGTATTGCAAGGCAGGCAGCAGACGAATTGAATACAGTTGCGGTCATTACTGGAAAAGAAGATGTTGTTACAGATGGAGAGAGAACTATTGTTATTCGAAACGGTCACCCTATTTTAACGAAAGTTACGGGAACAGGTTGTTTACTAACTTCTGTAATAGGAGCATTTGTAGCAGTGGAAAAAGATTATGTAAAAGCAGCAGTAGCCGCATTAACGTTTTATGGTGTAGCTGCGGAACTGGCAGCTGTTAAAACAGTAGAAAAAGGGCCAGGTAGTTTCCAAATTGAATTTTTAAATCAATTAGCGAATACAACTTCAGCTGATATTGAGAAGTATGGGAAGATTGAGGAGTTAGAGTAAGGGGGATGAAACACAGGATGCGCATTGAAACAAAGAAAATGTCTAAGTTATTACAAGTGTACTTTATTATGGGAAGCAATAACTGCACGAAGGATCCTTTAGCTGTATTGAAAGAAGCGTTAGATGGTGGAGTGACACTTTTTCAATTTCGCGAGAAGGGGGAAGGTTCTTTAATTAGAGAGGATAGAGTGCGTTTTGCAAAAGTATTGCAGACGCTTTGTAAGGAATATAGTGTTCCTTTCATTGTAAATGATGATGTAGAATTAGCCATTGAATTAGATGCAGATGGTGTTCATGTAGGGCAAGATGATGAAGGAATTACATCTGTTCGTGAAAAAATGGGAGATAAAATTATCGGTGTATCTGCTCATACAATTGAAGAAGCACGCTTTGCAATCGAAAATGGAGCAGATTATTTAGGCGTTGGACCTATTTTCCCAACGAGTACGAAAAAAGATACAAAAGCGGTTCAAGGAACGAAAGGATTAGCTTATTTTAGAGAACAAGGAATTACAGTGCCAATCGTTGGTATTGGTGGGATTACAATTGAAAATACAGCGGCAGTTATAGAAGCGGGTGCGGACGGTATTTCAGTTGTTTCAGCAATTAGTTTAGCTGAATCTGCGTATGAAAGTACGAGAAAATTAGCTGAAGAAGTAAAGAGAAGTTTGTAGAAAAGAACATGTAGTATTTTAAGTGCTACATTAAGAAGTAGACTGCCCAAAAAATTTAAACAAACGTTTGATTAAAAAAGCACAAACCTTTTTAAATAAAGGTTTGTGCTTTTTCTTTAAAACATAATTGAAATTAAGAGCATTCCAATTCCGATAGAAGTAAATGTTGCAATTAAGCCTGGAATCATAAAGCTATGATTTAATACGTATTTACCGATACCTGTTGTACCAGTACGGTCAAAGTTAATGGCAGCAACGATTGTTCCATAGTTCGGAATGAAGAAATATCCATTTACTGCAGGGAACATCGCAATTAGTAGCGCTGGTGGAATACCAAGGGATAGTCCAAGTGGCATTAAGGCACGTACTGTTGCTGCTTGGCTATACAGTAAAATAGATAGAATGAATAGTGCGAGGGCAAATAGCCAAGGTGCACTTGTTACTAAATGCTGAATAGATCCTTGAATCATATTTAAGTTTCCATTAAAGAAAGTATCTCCCATCCAAGCGATACCGAAAATAGCAACAACTGCTGTTGCTCCTGCTTTAAAGACGTTACCAGACACAATGCTTTCTACATTTGGTTTACAGAAAATAATAATAAGAGCCGCGATAGTTAACATAACCATCTCAATTGTGTTCGGCATGGAAAGACGAGCTAACTTTCCATCAACTATCCATCCTGGGCGAAGTGTTTCAAATGAACCAAGAAGTACAACAAGGAAGGTTCCTACTAGGAAAAGGATAACTGATAATTTAGCGCCCTTTATACCTACAAATTCTTTTTTCTCTTCAAGTTTAGGAATCATTCCTTCTTTTAATCGTTTCAAGTATTCAGGGTCTTCATTTAATTCTTTCCCCATTTTGCTAGCAACAAATGCAGCTAACATACAAGCAATGAAAGTAGAAGGGATACTTACTTTTAAAATATCTAATAAAGTAATTTTATAGTCAGCTAACATTGCTAAAAGAGCAACTGTGGCAGCTGAAATCGGACTAGCTGTAATTGCTTGTTGGGAAGCAATTACAGCAATTGACATTGGTCGTTCTGGTCTAATTCCGGATTCGCGAGAGACTTCAGCGATAACAGGAAGTACAGAATAAGCAACGTGACCAGTTCCTGCACAAAGTGTAAATAAATAAGTAACAATTGGAGCAAAGAATGTAATGCGTTTTGGATTTTTTCGTAATGCCTTTTCAGCGAGATGAACAAGGTAGTCCATTCCTCCAGCGGCTTGGAGTGCACCAGCAGCTGTAATTACTGCCAAAATCATAAGCATTACATCGATAGGAGGCGCCGTTGGTTGTAAGTGGAAGACAAAAACGAGTATTGCCATACCAACTCCACCCATTACTCCTAAACCAACTCCGCCTAGGCGTGCACCAATAAAAATACAGAGTAACAAGGTAAGAAATTGTAGCCAAAACATGATAAACTACCTCCGAAATTCATTAGTTAAGATATATTCGAATAGTTTAATTTGAATGAAAATTAAATAAATATCCGAAGAAATCCTTGTTATTTATACATTTTTTATTATATAACACAAAAAAAGTAACATTCACGTACTTTTTGAAATTATTTTGAAAAAGCGATACATTAAAAATTTGTATTTATATCTCTAAATAAGTAGACATTTTGATTTATATGTTGTAATCTTTGAAAGAGAATAAATTAATTCTCATAGAACTCCCATATCGTTCAACTCGTTCAGCGAGAAAGGCAAACTGATGGAAACATGAGGACGCAAAACTACAGGAGCTAAGGTCGAAAGGCTACGCTAGCCAGTTACCGGACGGATAGGGTTGGTCTTGGCCAATGCTTTTACATTGGCTTTTTTTATTCTCGAACATATTGAGAAACATTTTCAAACAAAATATTCATATATTTTGTTTTTTTTATTTATGTTGATTAAGGAAGGTGGATATTAATGAAAAAATATTGGCATAAGTTATCGTTCCTTCAAAAGAACGTCTTATTAACCGTATTAGTTATTTTGACACTTGTTGGAAGTATGGGTGCGTTAAGTTTCAACATGTTTCAAAATAGTATGATGTCTTTATTTGAAAGGCAGTCTATTGAAACAGGAGAAATAGTATTGAAAAAATTGGATGTAGAGTTAGTTAGAGACATGGCGAAAGATCCTACAGCCGAAAAAGTGAAAAAAGAAAAGTTAACAGAGAAATTAGATGAAGTGTCAAAAGAATTGAAAAGTGTTGGACAAACGTATGTTACAGGAGCAAAGCCGAATGAAAAGCGAGAATTACAACTCGTTGGTTTGACTACAGAGTTAACAAATGCGTTTCCTATAAAGCCGGGAGATTATTATGAACAACCCGCTCATTGGATGAAGGCATACGATAAAGTGATTGATACGAAAAAGGCCCAAATAACAGAAGTATATGAAGATGAAATAGGTTCGTGGGTGACAATATTAGAACCAATTACAGATGGAGAAAACAATATTGTTGCAATTATTGCGGCTGACTTAGATGCTTCCATTGTTCCTATTACAAAAGAGAAGTTTATGATACAGGGCTTACTCTTTATCATTATTTCATTAGCAATTGCGACTATTACTCAATTCTTTATCGTGCGTCACTCGTTAGCTCCATTAAAAGATTTACGAGAAGGGTTACGTAAAATTGGTGAAGGTGACTTAAGTATTAAATTAAAAGAAAGACCAGATGATATTGGAATTATTAATGTTTATTTCAATAACACGATTGAAAAATTTAAAGGGATTATAGATAAAGTAAGGCAAACTGCTGAGCAAGTTTCTTCTTCTTCACAAGAATTGTCGGCGAGTACAGAGGAAAACAGCATGGCAGTTCAAGAGATTGCAAGTTCTATTGAAGGTTTAAGAGTAGGGGCACAGTCTCAAAAAACTTCAGTACAACAATGTTTAGGGATTGTACATGGAATGGAAGATAAGGTAGAAGAGATAACTGGGGCTGCGAAACAAGTTGCGGTTGCTTCTGAAGGTATGGAGCAACATTCAATTGAAGGTAATGAAGTGATTGGACAAATTATTAATCAAATGAGTTTAATTCAAAATGCAGTACAAGATTTATCTTCCATCATTTATTCGTTAGAAACAAGGTCAAAAGAAATTAGTGATATCGTAACTGTAATTACAGGTATTTCAAATCAAACAAATTTATTAGCTTTAAATGCTTCTATTGAGGCTTCACGTGCTGGAGCAGCGGGGAGAGGGTTTGCAGTTGTTGCTGATGAAGTACGAAAATTAGCAGAACAAACGGAAGCGTCTGCTAAAGATATAGCGAAATTAATTGGTGAAACACAAGCTGAGACAGAAGATGCTGTAGTTTCAATGCAAAAAGGTTCAAAAGAAGTAGAAACTGGAATTTCACTTGTTCAAAGTAGTGGAAATTTCTTTGAAAAAATCTCCAAATCAGCGCAATCTGTTACAGATCAAGTAAAAGCTGTTTCGGGTAATTCGAGTGACATTTTACAAAATAGCCAGAATATCGTTCAAGTCGTAAATGAATTATCACATATTGCAAACACTTATGCCAACAGCAGTAGTAATGTTGAAGAAAGCATGAAAGAGCAAGAAATATCAGTACAAGATATTGCAGAATTAGCGACTTCTTTAAGTTGGCTTTCTCAGGAATTACAAGAGCTTATTGGTGAGTTTAAAAGCGAATAAGGAGAAAGTTCAATTCTAATCAAAGGGGATATCTCCGCTACTGATTATGAATTGAACGAATCTGCCCGTTAATAAGGGATGAAAAAGGTGTGAATTTTCACACCTTTATTATATTTAAGAGAGGAATTTACATAAATATGAAATTAGCAATTTCTTATAATGAAATGGTAAAAGAATTTTTAGGGAAAGTAGAAGGAAGTATTAAAATACCTAAAGATGTGCAAGGAACGGAACTTAGGATAAAAAGGAAAACTGAACTATTTCCAAATTTGACTCACATTGTAGATTTAATAGGAGCGACTGCAACGTGGTTATATCATATTTCTAAAGAAAAACATATTGTCGTGCTTTATCATGTAAGAGGAAGTTTATTTCCGATTACTATTGAAGTTTCTAATTTTCTCTCCTATGAAAGTTTGAATTTACAAATTGAAGAGCAACTGGAGCAAATTAAAGAAATGAATGAGGAAGAAATAGAAGAGTTTCAAAACGGCAATACATTATATGAAATGTCACCTATCATTATTGGTGAAACATATTATGAGCTAAAAGACACGAATACATTACAATTTGTATTTAGTAAAAATATGCAAAGTGTAGAAATAATATTTAATAGTGTTAATTGGAAAGAGACAACGATTACTCGTTATGCACAACAAATACAAGGTGTTTTAGTTGATGCATCACAAAATGCTAATAAACATATAAAACATTTTAATGTTATTACAGAGGCCGAGATGGCACTTTATAGTCAAGTGAATGATACGACAGCAGTATATCCTGAGAAAAGTATCGTCGATATGTTCTATAATACTGTTACTCAATTTCCAAATCGTATAGCTTTATCTTCAAGGGAAGGTACTTTAACTTATGAGGAGCTAAATAAAAAAAGTAATCAAATAGCTCATATGTTAATTAAAAATGGCGTCCAATTAGGAGACTATGTTGGAATATTTATGAAACGTAGCATAGACACAGTAGTAAGTATGGTAGCTATATTAAAAGCTGGTGCAGCGTATGTTCCGATTGATCCAGATTATCCGGAAAGTAGAATACAGTACATTATTCAAGATAGCCAAGCGAAAGTTATATTGATGAAAGAGACGCCTATAACATGTGATGGGGTTCAAACAGTTTCAATGTATGATAGTGAAACTTGTGAAGATATAGATGTAAAGTTGTCTATTCATTGTGATGATGTAGCTTATATGATTTATACATCTGGTTCAACAGGGAATCCAAAGGGAACGATGTTAGCACATAGAGGCGTTGTTAATCTGTACACTTGGATGCAAAAGCAATATGAATTGACAGAAGAGGATGTATTTGCCCAATTTCCTTCTTTTAGTTTCGATGCTTCTGTATGGGAGTCATTTGCTTCTTTATTCTGCGGAGGAAACTTGTATGTATTATTAGAGGAAGAGCGATTGTCTGTAGAAGCATTTGCAAATGCAATCTATAAAGTGAAAGCAACTTCGATCTTGGCATTAGCAACAATTTTTGTTCGACAAGTAGCAACTTATTTAGCAGAAGAAGATATATATAAGCTAGCTTCCCTAAAAAGAATTGCGATTGGCGGTGAAATGTTGCCTGTAGAGGTTATTAAATTGTGGAGAGAAAGAATAGGTACAAATGTTGAAATTCATAATGTATACGGACCGACAGAATGTACTGTAGTGACGACAACCTATAAAATACCTAGTCAGTTAAATGAGGATGTTGCGAGTATTCCCATTGGTAAACCATGTGCTAATTATCAAGTTATGATTTTGGATGAGAATATGAATCTTTGTCCAATTGGTGTACCTGGTGAATTATATATTGATTCAGTAGGATTAGCAAAAGGGTATTTTAATAAGCCTAATAAAACAATTGAAGCTTTTATTCAGAACCCCTTTAATCCTATAGTTAATATATATAAAACAGGTGATATTGTTAAGTTGTTAGAGGATGGAAATATAGAATTTTTACATCGGAAAGATGATCAAGTAAAGATTAGAGGACATCGTATTGAACTAGGAGAAATCCAAAGTAAAATTTCTCGAAATCATAATGTAAAAGAAAATGCTGTTTTTGCTAAGAAGAGTAAGGAAGGTAGCCAATATTTAATCGCGTTCTATACAACTTTAAATAAAAAAGAAATACCAGAATTAGTTTATCAGTTACAAGAGCAATTACCAGATTATATGGTGCCATCTAAACTAATTTATATTAATGAATTACCACTTACACCTAATAAAAAGATTGATGTTAAGAAGTTAGCTCAGTTAGAAGAAAAGTATGAACCGGCTCGTCTACAAGAATATGTTGCACCTTCTAATAAAGCAGAGAAACAAATAGCGCGTGCTTGGGCGGAAGTATTAGGAATTTCAAAAGTTGGAGTGCATGATGATTTCTTTACAATTGGTGGACATTCATTAAAAGTATTACGAGTCTTAACGTTGTTAAAAGAAGATTTTTCACATTTAACAATTCAAGATTTCTTTAAAGAAAGAACGATATATGGATTAGCTCGAATTGAGCGAGAAGTAAAAGTAGAGAAAGAAGAAGTATTTCGTGAATATAAAGTGATTCACGAACCAGATACTATTACGTATGCAAACGTTTTGGAAGAAACCCAGATTTTAAATGTCTTTTTAACAGGAGCTACTGGTTATTTAGGATCACACATATTATATGAATTGTTGAGAGATACATCTGCTACTATTTATTGTTTAGTAAGACCAACCAAAGATGTGCAACAAAGAATTATAGATACATTAACAGGCTACTTTAGTGATATATGTGAAGAATGGTTACAGCGTATACAGGCCGTAGCTGGTGATCTGGGGGAAGAGTATCTTGGGATGAGCGAAGAAGAATTTATGTTCATCAGTTCTAAGATGGATACGATAATTCATTGTGGTGCAGATGTAAGACATTTTGGAGATGTAAAACAATTTGAAAATATAAATGTCCAAGGAACTAGCCGTATGCTAGCATTAGCGGAGAAAGGTGCTACATTCCATTTTATTTCTACAATTGGTATCCCGTTAGAATTAGCGGTAGATCAATGGGATACATACATGAAAACTGGTGATTTTAATTACAGTGTAGACTTAGAGAATGTATATTCAAATAGTAAACTACAAGCGGAAAACATTGTTCGTGAAGCAATGAAAAATGGTTTGCGCGGAAATATTTATCGTGCAGGTAATTTAGCATGTCATTCAGAAACAGGTTCGTTCCAACAAAATATTGAAGGAAACGCATTTTATCGTCTTATTAAAACAATGCTATTAATTGGGAAAGCACCAAATGTGAAGTGGAAAGTTGATTTCACACCTATTGATTTTGCTAGTAAATCAATTGTATCGTATTTAAAAGATTCGCAAATTGTAGGAGAGACGTTACATATTTGTCATCCACATCAAATTGAGTTTGAACAATTTATACAGTTAATTGGAGAGTGTGGATACAATCTTGAAATGGTTCCACTTTCAGAATATGTAAATACCGGACTTGAATTAGCGAAGGAAAATGAAGTAATAGCAGAGTTAATTGCTTCTCAAGTTGCAGGAGATGGAGCGCAGCAATCTGAAATTGTAATGGGTACGCGTAGAACGAATGAATGGATTAAGAAAAAAGAATTGATAGTACCAGCAATCAATAAAGAATTTATACAGCAGTTATTAGCTCATGGTGAAAAAGTTGGATATTTTCCAAAAATAATGAAATGATTATGCATGCTTTTGTTTGTTCAATAAAATAAATCATGCTACAATGAAAACGAATTAAGGACCGGGGAGCCAATTGGCTGAGAGGATGTAAGTAAACATCGACCCTCAACCTGATCTGGATAATGCCAGCGTAGGGAGTTACTTAAAGTGATGTAGCATATGTTATTCTATAATAACTTGCATACAAGGCTTTCCTACGCAGTAGGAAAGCCTTTTCTTATTTTTGAAATCTAATTTTATAAGGGGGATTTTATTATGTCACAACAAGTTACAATGTCATTTTCAGTAGTACCACAAGCGAAAACGAAAGATGTATATTCTGTTGTCGATAAAGCAATTGAAGTTGTGCAACAATCGGGAGTTCGTTATGAAGTAGGGGCAATGGAAACAACTTTGGAAGGAGAATTAGATGTACTTCTTGATGTCGTTAAACGTGCGCAACAAGCTTGCGTCGATGCTGGAGCAGAAGAAGTGATTACTTCTATTAAAATCCATTATCGTCCAAGCACTGGTGTAACGATAGATGAAAAGGTTTGGAAGTACCGTGATGAATATGCAAAACCAGAAGCAATCTAAACTTATTACAACTATTTGGCTTATCCTTCTCATTGCGATATGGGAAGGATCTGTTTCATTATTTAAAATCGAACCGTGGATTTTACCAAAGCCTTCTGCCATTGTTCAAGAATTAATTGGGATGAAAGATTTACTATTACCAAATACGATGCAAACACTGCAGGAAGT
Source organism: Bacillus sp. 22475 (assembly GCF_052044835.1). Classification (NCBI taxonomy): domain Bacteria; kingdom Bacillati; phylum Bacillota; class Bacilli; order Caryophanales; family Bacillaceae; genus Bacillus; species Bacillus sp. 22475. The sequence continues at coordinate 38,030 of NZ_JBQENW010000014.1, forward strand.
TATAATTGGACTATTCTTTGCAATTTTATTGGGGACGAGCATCGCAATTATTATGGACGTTATACCGTTATTTCGTATTTTAATAAATCCATTGCTCGTTATTTCGCAAACAATTCCAATTGTTGTACTTGCACCGCTATTTATTATTTGGTTTGGATATGGGATGTTGCCGAAAGTAATGGTCGTAATACTCGTTTGTTTCTTCCCAATTTCGCTTAGTATTTTAGAAGGTTTTCAAACAGTAGATAAAAACATGTTGAAGCTGTTACAAACAATGAAGGCGACAAAATGGCAAGTTTACCAGAAAGTAAAATTTCCAGCAGTGCTTCCATACTTTTTCTCCGGTTTAAAAATTGCAGTTACATATAGCGTAATGGGAGCAATTATCGGAGAATGGCTCGGTGCAAGTGAAGGATTAGGCGTTATGCTTACGAGGGCTACAAAATCCTTTTTGACTGCCCGAGTATTTGGTGTTGCAGCAATCATCGTTATAGTGACATTATGCCTGTATTTTATCGTAGAGTTTATGGCAAGAATAACAGCACCATGGATATATAGAAAGGACGGCAGAAAATGAAAAAAGGTTTGAAAGTTATGTTAGCTGCCTTATTAGCGGTAGGTGTGGCTGGATGTAATCCGGCGAAGAAAGAAGAAAGTGCAAGTAAAGATCAAAAAGTAAAAGTAGTATTAGATTGGTTTCCAAATACGAATCATACTGGCTTGTATGTAGCGCAAACGAAAGATTATTACAAAAAGCAAGGATTAGATGTAGAAATTATTCAACCAGGTGACAATGTAACAGCAGAGCAAATGATAGCATCAGGAAAAGCAGACTTCGCAATAAGCGCACAAGAAAATGTAACATTAGCTCGTGTGGAAGGAATTCCTGTTGTATCTGTAGGAGCGATTATTCAGCATAACACTTCAGCGTTTGCATCGCTTAAGAAAGATAATATGACGTCACCGAAAGATTTTGAAGGTAAACGTTATGGCGGCTGGGGAGGACCAGCGGAAGAAGCGACATTAAAGACGATTATGGATAAGCATCAAGCTGATTTTAATAAAGTTGAAAAAATCATCTTAGGACAAACAGATTTCTTTAAATCAATCGGCCGTGATGCAGATTTCGAATGGATTTATTACGGTTGGGATGGTATTGAAGCGAAGCGCCAAGGAAAAGAGTTAAATACGATTATGGTGAAGGACTTAGATCCAGCGCTTGATTTCTATAGTCCTGTTATTATTACGAGTGAAAAACATACGAAGCAAGATAAAGACTTTGTGAAAAAGTTTATGAGTGCAACAACAGAAGGTTATAATTTTGCAATTAAGGAACCGAAAGAAGCTGCTGATATTCTAATTAAAGCTGTTCCAGATGTAAATAAAGATTTAGTTCAAGAAAGCCAGAAATGGTTAAGTACGAAGTATCAAGATGATGCGAAAGCATGGGGAGTACAGAAGGAAGAAATTTGGACGAATTACATGAATTTCTTATATGACAACAAAGTTATTAAAAAGAAAATCGATGTAAAAGATGCTTTTACAAATGAATTCCTTCCAAGTGAAAAATGAGCGGATTACAAATAAAAAATATAGTGAAATCTTTCGACGGAAAGAATGTATTAGAGAATATTAGTGCCTCTATACAAGAGGGAGAGTTTGTTTCCTTTGTAGGACCGAGTGGTTGCGGGAAAAGCACATTATTAAACATGATTGCAAATGTTGAAAAACCAACAAGCGGGAACGTAATGTATAAAGATAAGCAAGTACAAGAGCAAGATGTTGTTAGTTATATGCCACAACAAGATTTATTACTACCGTGGCGATCAGCTTTGCAAAATATCGTTCTTCCGTTAGAAATTGAAGGAAAGCCGAAAAAGCAAAGGCTGACAGAAGGAATGGAAGCATTAAAGCAGTTCGAACTAGATGAATATGCAGACCATTATCCAGATGAATTGTCTGGTGGTATGCGTCAAAGAATTAGTTTTCTTCGCACATATTTATGTGAAAAGCCAATTATGCTGCTTGATGAGCCTTTTGGAAAGTTAGATGCATTTACAAAAATGGAAGTACATAGCTGGCTTTTAAACTCTTGGCATCAAGAGAAGCAAACAATCGTTATGGTTACACATGACTTAGATGAGGCAATCTTGCTTTCAGATCGCGTATTTATTTTATCTCAAAGACCAGCGTCAATTGTTGGCGAGGTACAAGTGAAATTACCTAGACCGAGAACGATGGATATGTTAACATCACTCGAATTAAAAAAGGATAAAGAAGAGATTTTAAGTGTGTTAGCTCCTTATATGAAAAAATAGAAAAAGCCTTTTAACAGTTTTTAGTATAATTACTGTTAAGAGGCTTTTTTTAGAATATGAAAAGATGGAGAAGGAACAAAAGGGAAAATAGAGAATAGAATATAACAGAGTAGTTTATACTCTTAATATAACAAATGTTAAAGGAGTGAAAGGATAAAATGACTTTATCAACTGTTCTTCAAATGGTTTTAGCTTGATATGGGAGAAGTCTGCCCATTTTTTAAGATTAAGCTAAATTGAAGACAGCAGGTAAAGAACCTTAATCCTTTTTTACGATAATATGTAATGGGTAAGGTGTATTCACCTTACCCATTTTTATATGCATAATTAAATAAGGCTTCATACTGTTGGTCTCTCTATTTAGCTTATGGACGATAAGTAAAGGAGAGAAAAAAATGAGTATATTAACAGTAGAAAATTTAAGTCATTCGTATGGTGAGAAAACCATCTTATATAATGCGTGCTTTCGATTATTAAAGGGGGAGCATGTTGGGTTAGTAGGGAAAAATGGGATTGGAAAATCAACACTGCTAAGAATTTTAACAGGAGAACTTATACATGATGATGGGAACATTGAATGGTTTCCACATGTGAAGGTTGGATTTTTGCAGCAGCATATAGATTTACAAGAAGGAATAACAATTGAAGGATACTTGCAAAGTGCATTTTCTAACTTGTATGCGATTGAATACGAAATGTTAAAAATTGCAGAAGAGATGGCTGAAGCAGTAGAAGTAGAAAAATTGTTAGTAAGGTATGGAGAGTTACAAACTATATTGGAAAACTCTAATTTCTATCAAATTCATACAGAAATTGAAGAAGTGGCAATTGGTTTAGGGCTGTTTGAAATAGGATTGGAAAAGGATGTTTCAAAGTTAAGTGGAGGACAGCGGACAAAATTATTATTAGGAAAGCTTCTTCTAGAAAAAGCTGATATTTTATTGCTAGATGAACCAACGAACTATTTAGATACAGCACATATAGAATGGTTGCAATCGTACTTGAAACTGTACGAAAAAGCTTATATTATCATTTCGCATGATGAAGTATTTTTGAACAATATTACGAATGTCATTTACCATCTAGAAGAACGAAAAGTTAAGCGATATGTAGGGGATTATGAAAAGTTTTTACAAAGTTACCAAGTACAAAGAAAACAATTACAATCGGCGTATGCGAAACAACAAAAAGAAATTGCTCAGTTAGAAACATTTATTCAAAAAAATAAAATTCGAAAAGCAAAACAGGCAAAAAGTCGAGAGAAAGTATTGGAGAAAATGCAAAGGGTTGAAAAGGTTAATAATGTACCTCGGTCCCGTTTTGCTTTTACTGTTTATAATGAACCAGTAAGTCGTATATTACAGGCTGAGAAACTAAGAGTGGGTTATAGTGAGCCGTTATTTCCAGACTTGAATTTACAAGTGAAAAAAGGAGAAAAGATAGCTGTTGTTGGTCATAATGGTATTGGAAAAACGACAATGTTAAAAACGTTATTAAGTCAAATAAAGCCGCTAAGCGGTTCAATTTTTGTTGGGGAACGAGTAAATCCTGCTTATTTTGCACAGGAAGAGTTTGCTTCAGAAATAACACCGTTAGAGAAAATTTGGGCAGAACGACCAGATATGACAAAGAAAGAAGTGCGCCAAGCATTAGCGAAGTGTGGATTGAAAGAAGAACACGTATTAAAACCTATTCGTTTATTAAGCGGTGGAGAGCAAACGAAAGTGCGTTTATGTGAACTTATCGTAACGAAAAGCAATGTTTTAATTTTAGACGAACCGACTAATCATTTGGATGTAGAAACTAAGATGGCTTTACAGGAAGCGTTACAACAATACAAAGGAACAGTTTTAATTGTCTCACATGAACCTTCTTTCTATGAATCGTGGATAACAAAAGTATGGAATATAGAAGATTGGAATGCTGAACAATATGAATAAAGAAAAGGCATTAGCTTTTATGAGCTAATGCCTTTTCTTTGTGATTAACATGATTTTCGAGAACTCTTACATGAGAATTGTATGAAGAAGCACTCTTATGGTGCGCTTATAAGCGTGCTTTTTCTTTTGTTATATTTATAATAATACGAAAGCCTTTCCCTAACAGGTGACTATCTTTCTTTATATATATAGATAGTTCAAAATGGAATGAAAATAATTCCTATATGTAAAGGATAATATGGATATTATAGGAAGACAATAGAAATTAAAGGAAATTCATGTAAAATTCAAATGAACTTCATATAAACTTCATATTAGAAACCAAATATAATTATAATAGGTTATTGTGATATTTTTGATTTTTCATAAAATTAAAAGTTTGAATTTAGGAAGTCTTGCTCGAACCTAAATTCAAACTTTAGTGAAATAATTAATGGATATTACGTCTAGTTTTCGCTAATGACGGCATTTAAAAGTTCGGCAGGATTACCTGTTCCTGCACCACCGATTGTAATAGATCCACCAGGAGGAATTTCACCATTCCATCCTGCGTTTGTAATTACATAATGATTATTTGTTTTACTACTAATTTTAGAATCCCAAACTTGTGTTAAATTGCCGCTATAATCAAACTCTAATTTCAAATTTTTAATAGGAGTCGTTCCATTATTTTTGATTATAATCGAGAAGTTATAACCGCTGCCCCAATTCGAAGTGACTGAAAATGTAGCAGTGCCATTTCCATCAGGAGGTGTCGTATTAGCTTCATCCGTTTTGACAGTAAGAGCGGTAGGTTGTGATTTATTTCCAGAAGCATCTTTGGCAATTACTGAAAATGTGTATTCCGTATTAGGTTTTAAGTTTTTAATTGTAATGCTATTTGTTGTTGTACTCCATTTCTCTTCTCCGGCAGTAATTTCGTATTCAGTAACGCCTACGTTATCAGTGGATGCAGTCCAGCTTAATTGAACTGAACTTGAATTTTTATTCGTAACTACAATATTTTTAACATTCGTTGGTGGCTCAGTATCTTTTTGACTAATAGGTCCACCAAGTAATTCTTTTACTAGCGTATCAAGTAATTTTGGACCACTACAACTATATTTTGGACTTGTACGGCAATCCCCGCTTAGTTCCCAAAACATTGCTCCACTTAAACCCTTCGTCTTTATATAGTCTGTTTTATATTTCATAGATTCATTGTCATCGTAGCTAATAAATGTGCCTGTAGTCGCATTATATAAGTAAGGTACTTTAGCTGTGTCATTCCAGTAGCGTACAAAACCATTTTTATTAACGTAATTGGCTGCTAAATCACCGTAATCATACACACCTGTGTCACCGGTAGAATAATCATCCCAAGTACCTTTAGAAGCAAGTTTCCCATCGCTACCTGGTTTGCAAGGTTGATATTGTCCGTTATTTTCTTTTCCACAACTTTTCCATCCACGTCCGTAAAAAGGTACGCCCAATACTAGTTTATCGACTGGAACACCTTCATTTGTATAAACATTTATAGCACCATCTACGTAAAAATTCGTATTTGCTGCTGGGTCATTTGGATCCTTGTATAGAGCTGCATTATGATTAGAAGTAGCTTCCCATCCACCGTGGAAATCATATGTCATAATATTAATCCAATCGAGTATTTGAGAAATTTTCTTTAGCTCTGTATGATCAGCGTAGCGTTGGCTTGCACCTGACGCGATTGTTAGTAAATATTGTTTGCCATCTTCAGCACCTGCTTTATTCAAAGCATTTCGGACGTCTTGAAGAAGGAGAGTGAAATTTTGTTTATCTTCAGGACGATAACTACCACCAGGAATCGTTTCAACGCCCGGATATTCCCAGTCTAAATCTACGCCATCAAACCCATATGCGCGAAGAAAAGCTACTGTAGATTCAGCAAATACTTTTCTTGTTTTTTCATCAGCGGCCATATCAGAAAAGCGGTTAGACCAAGTCCAGCCACCAACGGAAATAATTGTTTTTAAGTGAGGATATTTAGCTTTTAATCGTTTTAGTTCTCCGAAATTTCCGCAACGGGCATATTTATCGCAATCTTCCCAAGTTGTACCTGAGCCAGGATACGATTTGGTAACATCAGCCCATGGTTCACCGAGTACGAGAGTACCATTAGGAACCTCTTTATTTTGCAATGGTACACCAGATTCTTTACAGTTCCACGTTTGTTTATTTGGATTATCAGGATGGGTAGAAGGATTTCCATGTTTTCCATTCCAACAAATATCCGCGAAAGCATAGTTAAGGTGAGTAAGTTTTGATGCATCAATGTCAGCAACTTGATAATTACGTCCGTAAACGCCCCACGAAGGAAAGTATCCAACAATTTTTTGACTTTGCTTTGGTGAATCTGCTAATGCGAGATTTGGAGTAATAAAATTTGTGAGAAAAAGAGGTAAGAAAAGTAGTAGAGATAGTAATAGCAGTGTGAATTTTTGAGACCTCATAGCCATTTCTCCTTTCAAAATAAAAGATATATTTAAAGGCATACGCCAATAAATCAAAATGAATCTAGACGTATGAAACGTCTAGATAAAATGATCAGACATCACGAAGTCTATACAAGGGAGCTGGGGGTGATTAAATCGTAACAAATGTAAGATTTAGTGTAAACGCTTTATTCAGTTGTAAAAGACTTTCTCAATACAAAAAGGCTTGAATACAAACTATATATGAAAACGAAAGATTGGTATGGGAGGAAATAGCTCATTATAAATAAATTTGAGAAAAAATTGTATGGAGCCAATTATTAAAGACGTAGAAAGATAAGGAAATATCATGTAAAATAATAGTAAAAATATGTAAAGGAGGGAACGATGTGGATGTGTTTTTGAACATTGCTGAAGAAAAAATTCGACAAGCGATACGGAATGGTGATCTTGATTATCTTCCGGGAAAAGGAAAACCACTACAATTAGAAGATCTTTCAATGGTACCTCCAGAACTTAGAATGAGTTATAAAATTTTAAAAAATGCGGGAATGATTCCACCAGAGATGGAACTACAAAAAGATATATTAAAAATAGAGGATCTAATTGCCTGCTGTTATGATGATGAAGAGAGAAAGAAATTACGAGAAGAGTTAACAATAAAAACGTTACGTTTTCAGCAGGTAATGGAAAAGAGAAAGATTAAAGATAGTTCAGCTTTTCGTATGTATCAAGACAAAGTATTTCGTAAACTACGCTAAGAGGGATAAGATGACTACATTTAAAACGATAGAAGAATTAGCGACCTATATCGAAGAACAACAATTGGTACTTCTTTTTATTAAAACGGAAAATTGTGGTGTTTGTGATGTTATGCTAAGAAAAGTAAATTGCGTATTAGAGAATTATGATTACGTAGAGAAAATAGAGATATTACTACAAGACATGCAAGAGATTGCGGGGCGATATGGAGTATTTACAGGGCCAACAATTTTATTATTTCATAATGGAAAAGAAATTCTTCGTGAATCACGCTTCATTTCACTTGAAAATCTAGAGAGAACCATTCAATTATTCGAGGAATAAGGGAGGCTTTTATATGGAATTTATTATTGTCATACTATTATTTGTTGTAGTTGGAATAATCGTAACAGCAGTTCGATCGAACAAAAAGAAAGTAAATCTTACAAAACAAAATAACATTCATAATTCATCTAACAGCTCATCACCATTATTTTTCTTTGCTGGATCTGATAATGATAGCTCGCATGATGGTGGCTCACATGATTGTGGAGGGTCTTTTGGGGGAGATAGCGGAGGAAGCTGCGGTGGCGGTGGTGATTGATGAAAATGCGCCTTATATAGGCGTATTTCTTTTTAAACAAACGTTTGATTAGTCGGCTTACATATGCATAAACACAGTTAAACAAACGTTTGATTAATATTTTTAACATATTAAGGGGAATGGAAATGAAAAGGGAACCGAAAGTGAAAAATAAGGGGAAAGTAGTGTTATTTTTATTAGCTGCGGGAGGTGTAATTCTTGTTAAATTAGCATTTAAATTTGGAACAATACATATGATTCGAACTTGGTTTGAAAGTACGTTTTCTTAAATAAGGAATATAGCCTCTTGCGATAGAGGTTTTTGATTTGTTATTATTAGACTGAACGGTCGGTTTAAAGAGGTGTGAATATGAGAAGAAGCGCAGAAGAGATAAAGAAAGAAATTGCATATAAAGCAGAAAGTCTATTTTCACAGAAGGGCTACGCAGCTACATCTATGGAAGAGATTTGTGAAATTACAGAGCGAAGTAAAGGAAGTATTTATTATCACTTTAAAAGTAAAGAAGATTTATTTTTATTTGTAGTGAAACAGCATACGTATGATTGGCTTGAAAAATGGAATGAAAAAGAGAAGTTGTATAGCACTAGTACTGAAAAACTATATGGTCTCGCGGAATATCATGTAGAGGACATACAGCAACCAATTTCAAATGCAATAGAGGAATTCTCTATGAGCCAAGTTGTAAGTAAAGAGATTCTGGATGAACTGTTAGCTTTAACTAGAGAATCATATGTTATGTTTGAGAAATTAATTGAAGCAGGTATACAGTCTGGAGAGTTCCGTGAAGATAATACTCGTGATCTTATGTATATTGTGAACGGATTATTATCAGGGCTTGGAGTACTTTACTACGAGTTAGATTATAAAGAGTTGAAACGTATTTATAAAAAGGCAATAGATGTATTGTTAAAAGGAATGGCAGCTGAATAATAAGTCAGTTGCTTTTCTTACAAAAAAATAGACCGAACGGTCGGTTTATGGAAGGAGAATGAAAGTGAAAGCTTTATTTAAAAACCGAGCATTTATGCTCGTTATGGCATCTGATATTTTACAACAATTTGCAATTTGGATTAGAAATATGGCTCTTTTATATTTCATAATGGAGCGGACAAATAATGATCCAGTTTCAGTGTCTCTATTATCTGTCATGGAGTATGCACCTATCTTTATTTTCTCGTTCATTGGTGGTGCATTAGCAGATCGTTGGAATCCGAAAAGAACAATGGTTGCTGGAGATGTGTTAAGTGTACTGTCTATTATAGGAATTGTCGTATTGTTAAAATTTGATTATTGGCAGGCTATATTTTTTGCAACACTGATTTCCGCGATTGTAGGTCAGTTTTCTCAGCCGTCATCGTCGCGTATATTTAAGCGCTATGTAAAAGAAGAAGAGGTAGCAAATGCGATTGCATTTAACCAAACATTACAGTCATTATTTCTGATTTTTGGACCAGTGGTAGGATCGCTTGTGTATACACAACTTGGTTTATTTACGTCACTATATAGCTTAATCATTTTATTTTTGTTATCTGCTATCGCCCTTTCATTTTTACCAAAATGGGTTGAAAAAGAGCAAGTGGCGAGAGATTCATTAAAAAATGATATAAAAGAAGGTTGGAAGTATGTTCTTCATACGAAAAATTTACGTATGATTACGTTCAATTTCACCATTATAGGCTTAGCTGTTGGATTAACAACTCCATTAGAGGTGTTTCTTGTAATAGAACGCCTTGGAATGGAAAAGGAAGCGGTTCAATATTTAGCAGCAGCTGACGGAATAGGTATGTTAATCGGTGGTATTGTTGCTGCAGTTTTCGCTTCAAAAGTGAATCCGAAAAAGATGTTTGTATTCGGCATGAGCATATTAGCGATGTCATTTTTAGTAGAAGGGTTATCTACATCATTTTGGATTACTAGTTTCATGAGATTTGGAACAGGTATTTGTTTAGCTTGTGTTAATATCGTTGTCGGTACGCTTATGATTCAACTTGTACCAGAAAATATGGTTGGAAGAGTAAATGGGACGATTTTACCACTGTTTATGGGGGCAATGTTAATTGGAACTTCACTAGCTGGAGGATTAAAGGAACTAACTTCACTAGTTACTGTGTTTTGTATAGCGATGGCACTTATTTTATTAGCGATAGGGCCAGTTCTACGTATGCAAATAAAGAAAGAAGCTGTCGCTAATAAAGAGGAACTAACAAATTCGTTAGCTTCGAAATAACTATTGTAAGGGAGCAAAATTGCTCCCTTTTTCTTTGAGGAACTTTTGACAACTATATGAGCCAATTATATACTGATGTTGTAAAAACGATTTTACAGGTTAGGAGCAATGGTGTGAAAAATCAAATCTATGAATTACGCACTGAAAATAATATTTCACAAGGCGCATTAGCTGATAAATGCAAGGTTTCTAGACAGACGATAAATGCAATTGAGAATAATAAATATGATCCAAGCTTAGCGTTAGCATTCCGTTTAGCTGAAGTATTAGGAACAACTGTTGATAAATTATTTTTGTACAAGCAGTAGAGTCGTTCGTTATAAGGCGCACCGTTAAAAATAAAAAAGATCCTCTTCTTATGAGAAGAGGATCTTTTCTTATAGCGTTTTAGTCTTTGGACTAGGTGGTGTAACGGATGTATTATTTTCTGGAACTCTAGTGAGTAAGAAACCACCGATAATAAACAGAACAATAATACTAAGAACACCAGCGTTTGTTTTTCCTGTTAATTGCGTTGTAACACCGACTAATACCGGTCCCATAATTGCGGCGAACTTACCAAAGATATTATAAAATCCGAAGAATTCATTAGCAGATTCTTTTGGTACTAGTTTTGCAAAGTATGAACGACTTAGTGCTTGAATACCACCTTGAGATGTAGCAACTAACATTGCTAAAATCCAAAAATCAAGTGTCGTTTTTAAGAAATAAGCATATGTGCAAATAATGATATAAATAATGATACCGACATATAACATTTTTTTGCCAGTAAATGTTTCAGATAATTTTCCGTATAGTAAAGCAAATGGACAAGCGACAATTTGTGTTACAAATAATATGATTAATAGATTCGTTGCACTGATACCGAGATCGGTTCCGTAAGCTGTAGACATAGTAATAATTGTATCGACTCCGTCAATATAGAAAAAGTAAGCAATTAGAAACATAAATACAGTTTTATATTCTTTAATATTTTTAAAAGTATCAGCAAGACGTTTGAAGCTCATTTTAATAGGTCTTGGATGACGCTCAATATAGTGTGTTTGCTCTACGTTTTTAAGCATTGGAATTGTAAATAACCCCCACCAAAGAGCAGTTATCGCGAATGAAATTTGACTAGCAATGCCAACTGATAAAGGGATAGTTCCTTTTTGAGCAAGAATAATAAGAGCGATACAACCGATAAAAGGAATAGTACTCCCAATATAGCCTAAAGCGAAACCTCTTGTAGAAATTCGATCCATTCTATCTTCAGAAGTGACATCTACTAAAAATGCATCATAGAAAATGTTGGCTCCAGCAAAACCAACTAAGGCGAGCATATAGCATCCTAATAATAAGTACCACTGAGATGTTGGAACGACTGCTAACATACTTGTAAATACGATACCAAGTCCAAAGAAGAATGTGAAAAATCGTTTTTTAAATCCTTTATAATCAGCAACTGTGCCGAGAATAGGAGCAAGTATAGAAATTAAAAGTGTAGCGAACGAGTTTGCATATCCCCAATATGCTGTTGAAGTTGCACCAGATAGCCCGGCTTCTTTTGCAGCTGCTTTAAAGTAAATTGGAAATAATGCAGTTGTAATGACGAGCGAATATACCGAGTTCGCCCAATCGTATAATATCCAGCTTTTTTCTTGTCTGGACATTTTTTTCATATAGTGTTCCCCCTTAAATTTGTTCTACTAACAGTGTACAAAAATAAAAATTATAAAAAGAGAAACAGTGATGATTTTTACAGAACTTTTACATATATACACAGTTCTTTACAATTGGAGTAAATCCTTTACAATTGATCCGTCTGTTTCGCCTAAGTGTAAACCGAGTAGTCTAGCGATAGTTGGACCTTCATCAATAAGTCTCATATACGGGACGGTAACGCCGGTTTTTATTCCTTTTCCAGCAGCGATAAAAATTGTTTCATAGTTAGGTTTTGTTGGAGAGTATCCATGCGTACCAAATGTATATTTTTTACTAGGCGTAACATCTTTTTCAGTAATTTCTTTTATAAAATCTCCTGTATAGTTTTCAGTGAAATAATACCCCTCTTGCGCTTCTAACATAAATAAACAATTACCATCTGCACCGCAGTCTTTCGCAGCTTCATCATGAAGTATAAATTCAATTCCATTCTGTTTATTTTGCAGCAGTTCTTCAAGGAGTAGTTGTACTTCTCGAATTGTATCCGTATCATTTTTGTCTTTCACATATACATAGGCAGACCCGTCGCAACTTTGACAATAGGCCTTCCAATCTACTAATAGCCCTTTTTTATTTATAGATACGAGGCCTTTTTGTTGGAATAGCACATTTAATTGAATTGCTTTGTTTTCACTTAAAGCGCTATGGTCACCAAGAGCGATAATTGTACTCTCTTCGTATAGGTCACTGTCTTTTAAAGTTTGAATAATTTTCCCGAGCCGCTCATCATGTCTATGAATTGCAGCTATTGTTTCGTTAGATTCAAAGCCATGATAATGTCTTTGCGTGTCTAAATCAGTGAAATGTACGAACATAACATTAGGCTTTTTCGTCTGAATGGTGTGTACAGCAGAGGCGAGGACGAAATCATCCAGCTCTGGTTGTGATAAACCATTTCTTATATGGCCGAAACGACGATTTAAATCTAATTGGTATAGTGGGCTACCGCTAAATAAGGAAACTAACACTTGATTTTGCCACGGTCTATTGGGGAAAATTTCTGGTAAATTGTAATCAATGTTTGCTCTCCCAGTAACAGGCCATAGAAGGGCAGCTGTCGTTAAATTTGCTTTACGCGCTTCATCATACAATGTTGTTCCTTTTATCGATTTTCGGTACCAATGCCAATCAGGTGATTCACGTCCTGGTTGAAGTAACGTATTACTAACAACACCGTGCTTGTTAGGGTAATTACCGGTTACGATTGTTGAGTGGCTTGGATATGTTACAGAAGGATAAATTGGTTCTACTTTTTCGACAACCGTGCCCTTTTTTATTAGAGATTGGAAATGAGGTAGTTTTTGTAGTATAGGAAAATCTAAAGCTGATAAACAGTCGAATGATAAAATAATGACACGATTCGTTAATGCTTTATCCATAAAGTAATCCTCCTAATTATATAAAACCTATTATTATATATTACTATTAATACCTAGTAATAAAAATATGTTTCTGAATAAAATTTATTGTTTATTTTCAGAAAAATTAAACATATAATAAGTATAAGGGAATCTATGGACGGAGGGAATAGTATGGACTGGTTAGATGGATTCGGTATATTTTACATCATTGGTGGCATCACAATTCTCCTTGTATTTGCTATTTCATATTTACTAAAGAAACGTTTTCCAGACAAACAGTTTGATATTATATTTGCACTGATTGTAATACTTCTTTGCTTAGCATCATTTCCTGTTACCATGATGGTTATTGGTGGGTGGGAAGGAATGGGATATGGATTTATTGGTTTTTTCGTTCTACTAGGTACACTTATTGGTATGATTGCACATCAACTTGTAAAAATCTCTCGAAAAAGCTACGTATAAAACTGCAAAAAATGAAAAGAATATATAAAAATAAGAAAATTAGTTATTGTTAAAAAAAAGAATTTGTATTATGATATTCAACAAATTTATTTCGTTATAACGATGAAAAAGGAATAGTACATGTTAAACCTTTTTAGCAGAGAGAGAATCCGCCAGGCTGAAAGATTCTTAAAAAGACGATATGGAACCTACCTTTGAGTTCTGCATATGCAGCGGGAATTTCCCGTTATCAAAAAGAGAGCATATACAATTTTTGTGTATGAATCAGGGTGGTAACGCCGGCAAAGCTCGGTCCCTATTTAGGGACGCGGGCTTTTTTGTATTTTCTAGAAGGAGGAAGATTAACTATGGCAAAAGAACAAGTGCAAGCCATTACGAAGATGGAAGAGGACTTTGCGCAGTGGTATACCGATATTGTAAAAAAAGCCGAACTTGTTGATTATTCAAGTGTAAAAGGGTGTATGATTTTACGTCCATATGGTTATGCCTTATGGGAAAATATGCAGAAGGTGATGGATGAGAAGTTAAAAGAAACTGGCCATGAAAATGTATATATGCCAATGTTTATTCCAGAGAGCTTATTGCAAAAAGAGAAGGATCATGTTGAAGGATTTGCTCCTGAAGTAGCATGGGTTACGCATGGCGGAGATGAAAAATTAGCGGAAAGACTTTGTGTACGCCCTACATCTGAAACTTTATTCTGTGAGCACTTTTCAAAGATTGTGCAATCCTATAATGATTTGCCAAAGTTATATAATCAGTGGTGTTCAGTAGTTCGTTGGGAGAAGACAACTAGGCCATTCCTTCGTACGACTGAATTTTTATGGCAAGAGGGTCATACAATCCATGAAACGGCAGAAGAATCGCAGGCTGAAACATTAAATATTTTAAACTTATATGCTTCTTTCTGTGAGGATTATTTAGCGATACCAGTTATTAAAGGACAAAAAACAGAAAAAGAAAAGTTTGCGGGAGCAAAGGCAACTTATACGATTGAAAGTTTAATGCATGATGGAAAAGCACTTCAAACAGGAACATCTCATAACTTTGGGACGAATTTCTCTGAAGCATTTGATATTAAATTTTTAGATCGTAACGGTAAGTGGCAATATGTACACCAAACATCTTGGGGAGTATCAACAAGAATGATAGGTGGATTGATTATGGTTCATAGTGACAATAATGGACTTGTAATGCCACCAAAAGTCGCTCCAGTGCAAGTTGTTATTGTACCGATTGCTCAGCATAAAGAAGGAGTTTTAGCAAAAGCAACAGAGTTACAAGGACATATTCAAAAGATTGCACGAGTAAAAATAGATGCTAGTAATAAAACGCCAGGTTGGAAATTTAATGAGTATGAAATGAAGGGTATTCCAATTCGATTAGAAGTTGGCCCTAAAGATATTGAAAAGAATCAAGTTGTACTTGTAAGAAGAGATACGAAGGAAAAAGAGTTTGTATCAATGGATCAATTAGAAGAACGTATTCCAGTATTACTTGAAGAAATTCATACTTCTTTATTTAATAAAGCAAAAGTATTTCGCGATGAAAATACGTATATTGCGACGAATTTCGAAGAGATGAAAAAAGTAGCTGACGAAAAGCAAGGTTTTATTAAGGCAATGTGGTGCGGGGAATTAGCTTGTGAAGAGAAACTAAAAGAAGAAGTTGGAGTATCTTCACGTTGTATGCCTTTTGAGCAAGAAGATGTAGCTGACGAATGTATTTGTTGTGGTAAAGAAGCTAAACAAATGGTGTATTGGGGAAAAGCGTATTAATACTCTTTTGATAGATGATAAAAAGGACTTTGGGCTGCATAATAAAATACAATCCAAAGCCCTTTTTAGTTTTATACAGTATTTCATGTATTCTTTAGATGGAAGGATGTTGTTCTTATTTTACGTTTTTAAGACGAATAAACAGTAACATACCAATTAGGAATGTTGAAAGACCCATTAAAATAGATATAGGGTAATGCGTTGCAGTATTAGGTAATTTATCACCTTGTTTTTTTGTATTATCTTTTACATTACCACCTTGAGAACCGTTGCCCTTCTGAGAATTGCTATCGCCTTTAACACGATTGCCGCCTTGAGAGCCATTACTGCCTTGAGAACTGCTATCACCTTTAACACGATTGCCACCTTGAGAGCCATTACCGGCGGAACCATTGCCGCCAGAGCCATTGCCACCAGAACCGTTACCGGCGGAACCATTGCCGCCAGAGCCATTGCCACCAGAACCGTTACCGGCGGAACCATTGCCGCCAGAGCCACTGCCACCAGAACCGTTACCACCGGAACCATTGTCACCAGAGCCACTGCCACCAGAACCGTTACCGCCAGAACCGTTACCACCAGAGCCACTGTCGCCAGAACCGTTACCGCCAGAACCATTGCCACCGGAACCATTGCCACCAGAACCACTGCCGTCAGAGCCGCTACCACCAGAACCGTTGCCACCAGAACCACTGCCGTCAGAGCCGCTACCACCAGAACCGTTGCCACCGGAACCACTGCCGTCAGAGCCGCTACCACCAGAACCGTTACCGCCGGAACCGTTGTCACCAGAGCCACTGCCACCAGAACCATTGCCGTCAGAGCCGCTACCACCAGAACCGTTGTCACCAGAGCCACTACCACCAGAACCGTTACCGGCGGAACCATTGCCGCCAGAGCCACTGCCGCCAGAACCACTATCGTCCTGAGAACCGTTATTTCCTGGAGGTTTATTATTATCCTTTAAATTTCCTTCGGCAAAATGATCGCTATTTTGTACAATAGCGTTTGTTAATGGTTGGAAGTTTTCAGTTGCAGCATTACCGATATTTAAACCGCTAAAAAAAGATAAAGAGAGTGTTGATGCTAAAATGAAGATTTTCGTCATGGTTTTCCTCCTAAGCAATTAATATTCCATCTAAAATACATCCCTTTGTAATATTTCTTAGGAAAAAGAGTTTTATGCAAAAAAAACTATATATAGAAAAAGGTGGTGTATTTGTCAAAGCAGAAAAGAGTTAATGTAGATTTCCTACAAATAGTAGAGGTGGAGAATTTACATTCATAACGGTAGAGGAAGTGGCAGTAGATGAAAGAGTACATAGCGTTTGATATTGGCGGTACGCAAATTAAGTATGGCATTGTTTCAGAAATAGGGAGAGTATTAAAGCGTAAAACAGTTGCAACAGAAATTCATTTAGGCGGAGAACAAATTATTCAAAAACTTATATATGTATCCAAAAAAATAATGAATGAACATACTATTGCAGGAATTGGTATTAGCACTACGGGAATTGTTGATATTAATAAAGGAATTGTGACGGGAGGTGCGGATCATATTCCGGGATATAGTACTATTCCTATTATTGATAGATTGCAAGAGATATTAAAAGTTCCAGTATCGATTGACAATGATGTGAATTGTGCAGCGTTTGGAGAAAAGTGGAATGGTAGTGGAAGAGAGAAAGAGAACTTTATTATGCTCACCCTTGGAACAGGAATTGGGGGAGCAATTTTTATAGATGGAGAATTGTACCGAGGACATTCATTTAGTGCTGGTGAATGGGGGAATATGTTAATAGAAGGAAAAACGTTTGAAGAGGTTGCTTCGATTTCAGGATTAATTCAGCTTGTAAGAAAATATAAAGGCAAAGGCGAGTGGAATGGGAAAAGAATTTTCGAGTTGTATGATAAAGGAGATCGGGAAGTTGCTCAAGCAGTTGGGATCTTCTTTAAACATTTGGCGATCGGAATTAGTAATCTTGCTTATATTTTTAATCCAGAAACGATTATTATTGGTGGAGGAATTACCGATAGAGGAAATGAGTTTTTAAAAGAAGTAAAAGAGGAGGTTAGTAAATACTTAAATCAAGAGATTTATAATAATTGTGAGATTGAACTTGCACAAAACGGTAATTGTGCAGGAATGATTGGTGCTATTTACCACTTATTACATCATCATAAGTAAATTATATGAATGTTTTCATATAACTGAGAATTTATCCTTTTTATCGCTAGGTAAATAATGCTACAATATAAGAGAAGAATACAATATTTTCCGATTTGGAAAATGCTTTGTAGAAAGGGAGAAACTTCATGCCTATTATTTTAGAAAAAGGTCAAAAGATCGATTTAACGAAAGGACAACCAAAAGTAGCAAAACTACAGGTTGGCTTAGGCTGGGATCCAATTGGGCAATCAGGTGGATTTCTGTCTTCATTATTTGGAAGTAAACCAAATGTAGATTGTGATGCATCTGTTGTTATGTTAGAAGGAGATCGTTTTTTAAACAAAAATGATTTAGTTTACTTCGGAAACAAACTTTCTACTTGTGGTAGTATTATTCATTCAGGAGATAATTTAACAGGTGAAGGCGAAGGTGACGATGAAACAATCTTTGTAGAATTACATAAAGTCCCAAGTCGTATTAACCGTTTAGTATTCGTTGTAAATATTTATGACTGTGTAAACAGACGTCAAGACTTTGGTATGATCCGTAACGCTTATATTCGTATTCAAAATCCTCATACAGGTGAGGAATTAGCACGTTATAATTTATCAGAAAACTATGCTAGTAAAACAACTTTAATTGCAGGAGAAATGTATCGCTACGAAAATGAGTGGAAGTTTTCAGCAGTTGGAGAAGGCACGCAAGATAAAAACTTAAGTGAGATTGTATCACGTTATCAATAGGATAAACTAAGGAGGAATTTTTAAATGGCATCTATTTCTTTAAAAAAGGGACAAAAGGTAGATTTAACAAAAACAAATCCAGGTTTATCAAAGGTACTTGTAGGGCTTGGCTGGGATACAAATCGTTATGATGGACAAGCTGATTTCGATTTAGATGTTAGTATCTTTTTAGTAGGTGCGAACGGTAAAGTTTCAGGAGCAGAAGATTTCGTTTTCTATAATAATCCAAAAGGTGCGAATGGTGCTGTAGAGCATTTAGGAGATAACCGAACTGGTGAAGGCGAAGGCGATGATGAAGCGATTAAAATCGATTTAAAAAATGTTCCTGCTCACATCGAACGTATTTGTTTCACAATTACAATTTATGATGGAGAAGGCCGCAGCCAAAACTTTGGTCAAGTTTCTAACTCATTCGTACGTATTCTCGATGAAGAAAAGAATGCAGAGTTAATTCGTTACGATTTAGGAGAAGATTTCTCTATTGAAACAGCGGTAGTAGTAGGTGAATTATACCGCCATGCAGGTGATTGGAAGTTCAATGCAATCGGAAGTGGATTCCAAGGTGGATTAGCGTCTCTATGTAATAACTTTGGTTTAGATGTAGAGTAATAGATTCAATTTATATATCCATTGGTGAAATGCATGTTTACTGATGGGTATATTTTTAAAGATAAAAATATAGAGGTGAATATAAATGGCTATTCAGTTACAAAAAGGACAGAAGATTGATTTAGGTAAGACGAGCCCTGGTTTAACAAAAGCAGTAATTGGTCTTGGATGGGATATTAAGTCTTATGATGGCGGAGACGATTTCGATTTAGATGCATCTGCTTTTTTATTAGATGCGAACGGGAAATGTACGAAGGAAACTGATTTTATTTTCTACAATAATTTACAGTCTCCTTGTGGATCAGTTTTACATACTGGCGATAACAGAACAGGTGAAGGCGAAGGCGACGATGAGCAACTTGTTGTAGATTTGAAAAAGGTTCCAGCAGACGTTCATAAAATTGCTATTACAGTTACAATTTATGATGCGGAAGGCCGTAATCAAAACTTTGGACAAGTAGGAAACGCATTCGTTCGTTTAGCAAATGAAGAAACGAACGAAGAAGTTCTTCGTTTCGATTTAGGGGAAGACTTCTCTATCGAAACAGCAGTTGTCTTTTGTGAATTATACCGTCATAATGGACAGTGGAAGTTTAATGCAGTAGGAAGTGGATTCCAAGGTGGTTTAGGTGCGCTTGTAAGAGCGTATGGCTTGGATGCATAGAAAGGAAACGATATTCGTTTCCTTTTTTTGACCTTTCTATAAATCTAGCAAAGAATAGGGGATAAAGGTAAGATGAGTATTTTGCAAGGAATCCTTGATACGTATGCTCAGTTTTTCGACTTGGACATGTGGATTAAAGTGTTGCAAGATCCAGTATCTTGGGGATTAATTGGTACACTTGTTGTACTTGAAGGGTTGTTATCTGCTGATAACGCACTTGTGTTAGCGGTAATGGTAAAACACCTTCCGGAAGAGAAACGTAAAAAAGCATTATTCTATGGACTTATTGGAGCTTATATATTCCGCTTTATTGCAATTGGAATCGGAATGTTCTTAATTAAATTATGGTGGGTAAAACTTCTTGGTGCACTTTACCTTGCTTGGTTATCAGTAAAATACTTTATTGATAAGCGTAAAGGTGCAGGTGAAGAAGAGGAAGCTCATGGTATGAACCAAAACAGTATTTTCTTCAGAATGTTCGGTGTCTTCTGGGGAACAGTTGCAATGGTCGAATTAATGGATATCGCATTCTCTGTAGATAGTGTACTTGCTGCATTTGGTGTATCTAATGAAGTTTGGATTTTATTATTAGGCGGAATGCTAGGTATTTTAATGATGCGTGGTATTGCCGGTGTATTCTTAAAATTGTTAGAGCGTATTCCAGAGCTTGAAACGACAGCATACATTTTAATCTTAATTATTGCATCGAAAATGTTACTGTCTTTAATCGAGATTGAGATTAGTCATACACTATTCTTTATTATTTTAGTTGTAGCATTTGGAGCAACATTTATAGTTCACTACATGAAGAATTCTGGACAAGCTAAAGAAGAAGTTGCAGCTACTAAAGAAGACAATAAATAATTGAAATGGGTTTGCTCGTTTTGCGAGCGCCCATTTTTTATAACCAAAAATAGTTTATAATAGAAGAAGGACTTAGAAAAACGTAAATGTTTTTGGAGGTGAACTGTTGTGTTTTCACGTTTTACACTTCAACCATATGCATTAAAAGATGAATCAGATTTAAAGCAATTTGAAACGCTTTTAGAAAAACGTCCACAATATGAGCTGACAGAGAATGAGATGAAATTTAGTTATATAGCATGTCGAATCCTTGGCGTTCCTAATGATGTAGATGAATATTTTAATGAACTGTTTGATTATAGTGAAGCGAAAGGAATCGAAGTTTTACACGAACAAAATTTAAACAAAGTGATTGATTCGGAAAAGCTTCGTCATATTCAAGAAGTGTTCGGATTACATCAAGAAGCACCAAATGGTCTGACAGTAAATAGGTTAGTTGCACACTTATCTGGGAAAAAACTTTTACCTAAAGTAGACAATCCTGATTTACAGCATTACATACATACGACGTTTATTTCACTATTGAAATTATATGAGAAACAACATAATCAGTCGTTAAAGACAGAAGGCTTCCGTCGTTTCTTAATCGACATAATTAAACTAAGCGAAAATTATGTAGCGAAGTGGTTTTCTACGATTAATTATAAGAAACAGATGCCGCGTATCGTTTGGTATGGTGATGCACAGGAAAGCCGTATATATTTCTTATATTTTCTTATTATGCTCGGTTGTGATGTGCTTTATTATCACCCCGAAGGAAAAGATGGATTTGAAAATATTGATGAAGAGGGAAGAACTTTTGTTGTATCTCATTCAAGTCGCATTTCGCTTGAACCATTCCCTGATCGTCGACGTGAGCGTGTTGCAACAGTAGCGTATCAAGCTTCGAAAGAAATTGAACAAGTACTTCACCACGATAATTCACTGCTGTACAAGCCGTGGCAATTTCGTTCCTATACGCCTGTAGCTCGTACACTAAAAACAACATATGATGAACTCTTTTTAATTACGAAAGAGAAGGCGTTTGTACGCCCGACATTCTTTGTTGAAAATAAACACATTTATATCCCTTCTTTATTTGCGAAAATATCAGGCGTTTCAAAGAATGATAAAGAGTATTTTCAACGATTAAAGGCTGTTACATCATTTGATAACAGTTTATTAATTAATACATTCCCGTTTACGAAAGAGCAAAAAGCAAACTTCCAATATCATTATCGAGATGCATTGGACCGAGCTGGGAAATTACATCCTGATCTAATTATGAATAGCCATTGGTGGCCGCATAAGCGTTTACCGGAAGGTTTACAACATGGGATTGCAGAGGCGATTATCCATACGTGCGAAAGTGAAATGTGCAAACCAATTGCGAAAGAGACGAAACAAGATGTAGCGCTATATGTTTTCGCACAACTTTCTCAAATACCACCCAATATTTTAGAACAGCTTGAGAAATTTGATTATTCACAAGATGTACCGAAAATTGTTATATTTAATAATGAGAAGAGCGGAGAATTAACTCGCTCTGACGCTGTTTTATTACTATTTTTGAATCAAATTGGAGTAGATATATTCCATTTCAATCCCACGGGCAGAAACGATATTGAACCATATGTTGAAGCGGGAGCATTTGATTCCCATTGGCTTGAAGAAGTTAATTTCGATCTTGAGTTTCATGGTTCATCAGCCTATAAAAATTTATCACAAACAATAAAAGGACTATTTCGTCCATTTTTATAAGGAAAGGGAGAATACCATATGAATAACCCAGTCGTACTAGATTCGAAAACTGAATTGAATGAGCAAACCGCACAAGATGTTCGCTTGCAACTTAGACAAGATGCAGATGTGCAACGTATTTATAACGCAGTAGATATTAAAGATCAACTGGAATTAATTGAACTTGGAAAAGAACCTTCTATGGAAATTTCACGTTTTGCTGATCAAATTTTACATACAATGTCATTATCAAAGATAGAAGATTCTGGTGAATTGTTAAAGCAACTTGGTAAAATTATGGACAGATTTGATAGTAAAGACTTTGCAGAAGAAAAAAGTGGTTTCTTCTCGCGCATGTTCAAAAAAGCGGATAAAATGATAGAACAAATCTTTAGTAAATATCAAACGATGGGCCGCGAAATTGATAAAGTTTATGTGGAAATTACGAAGTACCAAGATGAGATGAAAAAATCAATTGGAACGTTAGATGGCTTGTATGAGCAAAACTTAAAATATTATTTAGACTTAGAGAAGTACGTAGTAGCAGGAGAAATGCTATTAGAGCGTTTAAATACAGAATTAGTTCCGATGTATGAAGAGCGCGTGCGTAATAATGATCAATTAGCAGGTATTGAATTAGAGTCGCTTAAAAACTCGGTTGAAATTTTAGAGCAACGTATTGATGATTTAGAAAAAGCGCGTATGGTTGCGCTACTTACAGCGCCGCAAATTCGCATGATTCAACGTGGTAATAATAAATTAATTGGTAAAATCAATACAGCATTTATTACAACGATTCCTATCTTTAAAAATGGTATCATTCAAGCAGTAAATGCGAAACGTCAAAAGCTTGTTGCAGATTCTATGGCTGAACTTGATCGCCGTACAAATGAATTACTTAAGAAAAATGCACAAAATATCGCAACGCAAAGTGTAGAAGTAGCGAGATTATCAGGTTCTTCTAGTATTAAGATGGAAACACTTGAGGAAACTTGGAACATTATTTCAAGAGGTATGCAAGAAACACAACAAATTGAAGAACAAAATAAACGTGAGCGTGAAGAAAGCCGCAAGCGTATGGCTACATTAACGGAGAATATCAAAAAAGAATTACAAGGATAAATGAAAAGGCAATGAGGACTATTCCTCATTGCCTTTTAGTTTCTCTTCACTAATTTAATAATCTCATTCACAATAAGTGGAATGATACTTAATAAGAGAACAAATCCCCA
This sequence comes from Bacillus sp. 22475, assembly GCF_052044835.1. Lineage (NCBI taxonomy): Bacteria > Bacillati > Bacillota > Bacilli > Caryophanales > Bacillaceae > Bacillus > Bacillus sp. 22475. The sequence goes on from NZ_JBQENW010000014.1 coordinate 61,623, forward strand.
ATCTCGCATCGTTAATGCATGTACACCGAATATATTTGCAAGGGGCGGGATGGAGATGATACAAACTTGCATAACAACACCGATAAGAAGGGAGAAGACTAAATATTTATTTGTAAAGATCCCAATTGAAAAAATTGATTTCGTTCTTGAACGCAAGTTAAATGAATGAACGAGCTGAGAAAAACTAAGAACGACAAATGCCATCGTTTGGGCATGTAATAGAGCATCGTCATCAATTCGCTCTGGGAAAAGAGGGAATAAATTTGTATCTCCAGTATAGAATTTTGCTCCGGCAATAAAAGCTATTAGCGTTAAAAGTCCAATGATAACTCCATTGAAAATCAGGAAAGGAACGCTGCCACTAAATAAGCTTTCTTTCGCATGTCGTGGTTTTTCCTTCATCACATCTGGATCTTCAGGATCAACCCCAAGTGATAATGCAGGCAGTGTATCTGTAATTAAATTCACCCATAAAATATGAATAGGTCGTAGTGGTGTTGCCCAGCCGAGTAAAATTGCTAAAAATAAAGCGATAATTTCTCCGAAGTTACAAGAGAGTAGGAAGAGAATTGATTTTTTTATGTTGCGATAAATATTTCTACCTTCTTCAACAGCTTTCATGATAGATGAAAAATTATCATCTGTTAACACAACATCCGCTGCTCCTTTTGCAACGTCTGTTCCTGTAATGCCCATCGCTACGCCGACATCGGCTTGCTTTAAAGATGGTGCATCATTGACGCCATCACCAGTCATAGAAACGATATTTCCTTTCGCGCGTAATGCCTTTACAATTTTCACTTTATGCTCTGGAGAGACTCTAGCGAATACATTTAAATGATTAATTTTGCTAGCTAGTTCTGTATCAGAAATGTTATCTAATTCAGTTCCAATCATAATTTCCGATATTTCTTCAGCAATGCCAAGTTCTTTGGCAATTGAAAAGGCGGTATCTTTATGGTCACCAGTAATCATAACTGTGCGAATACCGGCTTTTTTACATTCTGTAATTGAATCTTTCACTTCAGTTCGCGGTGGATCAATCATACCGACAAGACCAATAAAGATAAGATCTTCTTCAAGATAATTTATATCCACATCGTTTGAATTGTATTGTTTAAATGCGAATGAAAGTACTCTTAAAGCCTCTTGAGACATTGCCCCGGCAGCTTCTAATATTTGATTTTTATCAGAATCAGTTAAAATCTCGATTTTGCCGTTTTTAAAAATATGGGTACATCGAGGTAAGAGCTTATCAATAGCGCCTTTCGTCATGCTATAGTAGCTTTCATCGTATGTATGTACGGTTGACATCATTTTACGATCTGAATCGAAAGGTACTTCGTTAACACGTTCATGTATTTTTTCTAAATAATCTTTTTGCATGTTAAAAGTGGTTCCAGCAACGAGAAGTGCAATTTCAGTCGGGTCTCCCGTTTGTGATTCGTTATTGTAAGACGCATCATTACATAGCACCATATTTTCTAACAATAGACGTTGCGCATCATTATTTACATTTAAACTTTCTAAGCGATCGTATGTGTTATCACTATAAAAGTGAGTAACGGTCATTTTATTTTGCGTTAACGTACCTGTTTTATCTGAACAAATAATTGTGACAGAACCGAGGGCTTCAACAGCTGGTAGTTTCCGAATGATAACGTTTTGTTTAATCATACGTTGCACACCAATTGCAAGAACGATGGAAACGATAGCTGGCAAGCCTTCTGGAATAGCTGCAACGGCTAAACTAATAGCAGTCATAAACATTTCTAACGTATCCCGGCCTTGTAAAAAACCGATGAGGAACATAACCATACAAATAGCTACAGCGACAAAGCCTAAATATTTTCCGACTTGTGCTAAGCTTTTTTGAAGTGGTGTCATATCATCGTCCGCTTCATGTAAAAGGGTAGCAATCTTACCAATTTGTGAGTTCATTCCAGTTTCAACAGCAACACCGACGCCTCTTCCGTATGTTACAAGAGTGGACATAAATGCCATGTTTTTTTGATCGCCGAGTGGTACTTGCTCATCACTTTGCATGGAAGGGTGGTAGATTGCATCTTTATCAACAGGGACAGATTCACCAGTTAGAGCAGATTCTTCAACTTTTAAATTTGCGGTTTCAATAAGGCGTAAATCGCATGGGATATATCGTCCGGCGTCGAGCATAACGATATCCCCTGGAACGACGTGCTCAGATGGAATTTCTTTTAGTTCACCATTTCTCTTGACGATAGCTTTAGGTGTTGCCATCTTTTTCAATGCCTCTAAAGCTTGTTCTGCTTTCGATTCTTGGACAACACCGATAACAGCATTTAAAACTACAACGAGCGCGATAATGCTGGCATCCGCCCATTCACCTACAAAGGCAGAAATAAGGGCAGCAATAATAAGGACATATACGAGGACGTCATTAATTTGGGCGAAAATACGCTGCCATAAAGTGCGTTTTTGTTTTGTAGCTAATTCATTAGAACCGTATTGCTTTAAACGTTCACTTACAATTTCATCTGTTAAACCGTGTTGTTCGTTTGTTTCTAGGTCAATTAATGTTTGATCTTTCGTCTTACTGTACCAATTGCTCATAAGTAAGCACCTCCAGTAAAAACAGTTAGCAATGGTAGTGTTGCTATTATTTGTGAGTAGTATGTATGGAGAAAAAATCTAAGGTGAGGTTCTACTTCTATTGTACAATATTTTACAGTTGGTTGAGGGAAAGAGAAGAGTTGTCATGAATTTGTTGGAAATAAAAAAGAGCCTCATATAAGAGAGGCTTTTTTACTTTTTAATTAATGTACCTAATTCTTCTGTAATAGCTTGCATTTCACTAATGCTGAATGTTTCACGTTTCATAACATGCTCATAAATGTCACGTAAATCTTCGTACATTTCTTCGTTAAAACTAGCAGCTCTCATCGCTCCAGCATTAACCATACGTAATTTTTCTTTAATAGCTTCGACCATATATTCAACGTTTTCTTCTGACTTTACGGATAAATCCACCGAAGTGTCCCCCTTTAAAATAACATAAGGCTATTTTAACATTTTTTATCATTTTCGTTAATGAATCTTTTCAATCCTATTAAATTAGTAGGGATTTCCTTTATATTTAATAATTCGTTGTTTATACTATAAGTATATATTAAGAAATGCACCAAGAAGGGAAGAAACAAAAACATGGTTCAAGTATTGTTTGTTTGTCTTGGGAACATTTGCCGGTCTCCGATGGCAGAAGCAATTTTTCGAAATCTTGTCGTAAAAGAGGGACTTGAAGAGAAAATTGTCATTGATTCTGCAGGAACAGGAGATTGGCATGTTGGCCATCCGCCACATAAAGGAACACAAAAAATTTTAAAAGAAAATGCAGTCACTTTTGAAGGAATTAAAGCAAGGCAGGTAGAAAAAGAAGACTTAACAAAGTTTGATTATATTATTGCCATGGACAACAAGAATATAGCAGATTTAAAAAGTTTAGGTAAAACTGGAGGCTATATTGGTAGGCTGTCCGACTTTGTTCCAGACGGTGGCTGGACAGACGTTCCTGACCCTTACTATACAGGGAATTTCCAAGAAGTATATGACCTTGTAACAGAAGGGTGTGCAAAGCTATTAGCTTTCATTCGAAATGAACAAGGAATATGAGGAAGCTTAGAAAGAAATACTTTCTAACATAAGAAATGAAAGGGTGAAGGAATATGGCAAAGAAAAATAATATTGCTCGAAACATTGCGATTGGTGTAGCGGCAGGTGTAGCTGTATCCATGTTAAAGAAAGAAAACCGTGAAAAAGTAAAAAATACAGCAGAAAAAGCAAAAACAAAGATGATTGAAATTGGTGAAAATGCAAAGATCAAAGAAAAAGTGCAAACTGTTACAGATAAAGGACGCGAACTTGCTGATTTCAATGTGGTAAAAGCGAAAGTAGCAGAAATTAAAAAATTAACGCCATCTGTTGTAGAGACGTTAAAAGAAACGAAAGAAATTTTTAGTAAGAAAAAAGTTGAGCCAGAAGAAAAGCCAGAAACGATTGAAATTCAAGCTGTATCTCCAAAGGTAGATGAGTTGAAAGTAGAAGAAGAGCCAGTAGTTGCTGAAGATGGTGGTATGAAAGAAGCGCGTGAATTATTTATGAAAGACTCAAATGCAGTGGAAAAAAAAACTGAAGCGTACATTGAGTTAAAGCAAGATAAAGAAGAGAAGAAAAGCGTTTAAACATATATGAGAAAAATTTTAGAAAAGGTGAGAAGAAATCGTACTTATTCGTTTGGTAAAGATTTATATGACCGAACGATGCGCGATGATGTAGCGGGCTTGGCAGCACAGCTCGCTTATTTCTTCTTGCTTGCAATTTTTCCTGGGCTCGTTTTCTTAATTACGCTTCTTGGATTTATTCCCATTCAAACAGAGGATGTGCTTAGTTTATTAGAGGTTTATGTACCAGATGATGCAATGAACTTAATTGAGGTAAATGTAGATAAAGTTGTAAACCAGCAAAATGGTGGTTTATTATCATTTGGTTTATTATCCATGTTATGGTTTGCCTCAAATGGTGTTAATGCGGTTATGAATGCTTTTAACCGCGCTTATGACGTGAAGGAAACACGTTCTTTTATTACAACAAGAGCGTTATCAATTGTGTTTACATTAGCTATTATTTTTATGATTGTCTTTGCGTTAATTGTTCCGGTATTCGGACAAGTTATTGGAGCAGCAGTGTTTAAAGCACTCGGTTTATCAGATAGTTTTTCTTTCGTATGGAGCATTACACGATTAGTAGCGAGTTTCTTCGTGCTATTTGCTTTGTTTAGTTTCTTATATACATTTGCACCAGATCGAAAGTTAAAAAGAAGAGAAGTTATTTCAGGGGCGTTATTTGCTACTGTAGGATGGATTGTGGTATCGTACTCATTTGCTTATTATGTAGATAAGTTTGCGAATTACGCCAATACATATGGTGGTCTCGGTGGTATCATTATTTTAATGTTATGGTTTTACTTAACTGGATGGGTAATTTTACTTGGCGGTGAAATTAATGGTTTACTCCACCATTATAGAACCGGTGACAATAATTCCCGTAATGAATAATGAGCTCTTGTTCCATAATAAAAAGGAACAGGGGGGATATTTCATGAGTAATAATAAAAAGAACCATAATAATAAAAGTAATAATAAACAAAAGAGCAGTTCGCATCCAAAGCATAAAACGAGTAGCAGTGCGAACGGTCATAATAGCTATCATTAAAAAAAACGGGTCCTCTATGAGGGACCCGTTTTATTTGCTTCCTTTTAATAATCGTAAGCCATTCAAAATGACAAGAATCGTACTTCCTTCATGGCCAATAACACCGAATGGAAGAGCTAAAAATTGCAAGAAGTTTGAACAAATTAGCATGGCAATAACGGTTAGCGAAAAGATTACGTTTTGCTTCACAATACGATTCATTCGTTTTGATAGACGGATCGCTTGAGAAAGACGAGATAGTTCGTTCTTCATCAGTACAACATCCGCAGTTTCTAAAGCTACATCTGTTCCTTCTCCCATTGCGACACCAATGCTAGCAGTAGCTAGTGCAGGTGCATCATTTATACCGTCTCCGACCATTGCTACTGTACCGTATTTTTCTTTTAACTTTTTAATCGTTTCAACTTTTGTTTCTGGTAAGCATGATGCGTAATATTCCTTTATATTACTTTCAGAGGCAATTGCTTTTGCCGTTTCTTCATTATCTCCAGTAATCATAATTGCTTCGACACCAATGCTTTGTAAATCACGAATAGCAGCTATTGTTTCTTGGCGAAGCGTATCTTTTAAAGCGATAAGTCCAAGAATGCCTCCCTCATCACTAATATAAACGACAGTTTTACCTTCCTTTTCAAGTGAGGCAGAAATACCATTATGAAATGTTTTTGTTTCTTCACCGATAAAATCAGCTTTACCTATTTTATAAGCGTTGTTTTCGAATATTCCTTTTAGACCAAAACCAGTTACATCTTCAACCTTTTCTGGTTTTTTTAATGTAATGTCGTACGCATGTTGTGCATATTTAACAATGGATTCAGCTAAAGGATGTGTAGAGTGGCTTTCAATTGATGCTGTAATAGAAAGTACTTCTTTTTCTGTTATATTTTCTCGAACATATACATCTGTTACGGTAGGTTTTCCTTCTGTTAATGTTCCTGTTTTATCAAAGGCGATTGCTTTTACTGAAGCGAGGCGTTCTAAATGTATGCCACCTTTAAAGAGAATTCCATTTCTTGCTCCGTTAGAAATTGCAGATAACGTTGCTGGTGTAATGGCAGCAACGAGTGCACAAGGAGATGCGACTACAAGTAAGATCATAGCGCGATAAAACGTTTCATTCCAGCTCCAGTCAAGTAAGAAATGAGGAACGAACATCATAAGCGCAACAACGAGTAGTACACCTTTTACGTATGTTCCTTCAAACTTTTCGATGAATAGTTGTGATGGTGATTTTTCACTTTGTGCACTTTGTACGAGACGGATAATCTTTTGGAATAACGTTTGATCGTTCGGCTTCGTAATTTTAACTTCGATAGCACCACGTAAATTTACAGTACCTGCAAATACTTCATCGCCATGTCTTTTCTCATTTGGAATAGGTTCTCCCGTGATTGCTGCTTCATCGATATTTGTTTCACCGTTATGAATCGTACCGTCAGCAGGAACACGTTCACCTGGTTTAATTAAAATAATGTCGTTAATTTGTAACTCTCCAACAGGAATACGTTCCTCCGTTCCGTTGGAAATGCGTAATGCTTCTTCGGGTTGTAAGTCAAGAAGAGCGGAAATTTCTTTTTGGCTCTTACTTAATGTATAAGATTCCATAGCACCGCTGAGCGCAAAGATGAAGATTAAAATAGCCCCTTCTGCCCAGTAGCCAATAATTGCAGCACCGATAGCTGCAAAGAGCATTAGCATTTCAACATTTAGCTCTTTTTCTTCAATCGTATCTTCAATTCCTTCTTTCGCTTTTGCATATCCACCAACTATATAAGCAAGGATATAGCAAGTAATACCTGCATTCATTGCATCGTTCTTTGTGAATAGCCAGCCAGCTAAAATAAAAATACCAGATGCCAATGCAAATACAAGTTCATAATGTTTTTTTAATGTGTCCCATAAAGAGGGATGAGAAATTGTTTCTTTTGCGTGTAACGTTTTTACTTCTGAGTTCATTACTACTCGCTCCTTCCGAATTCTTATTGAGAAAAATAATCAAAATCGAAACCCCTATAAAACGACGAAAGCTGCCATCCATAATGGATAGCAGCATTTCTGTTGAATCTGTTTTTAATAGTTATTATGTTGTAATTATTCTATAGTATATCATATGTTTTTATGAGATGGTACGGTTTTGTTTCAAGTATAAACGGAAAACTTGTGTTTTCGCAATTCCTTTGGTATATATGAATATTGTTCATAAAAAGGTCGGAAAGGAAGACAACAAGTGAAGACAGAGAAATTTTTTACCCATCCGATTGGCGTATTTATTGCTGCAATAGTAGCAACTTTTTTATGGGGAAGCGCATTTCCTTTTATTAAGTTAAGTTATGTTGAACTTGGAATTCAACCACAAGAAGTTGGAGAACAAATATTATTTGCCGGTTATCGTTTCTTTTTATCTGGAGTCATGCTCTTATTATTCTTTAAAGTGTTAGGAAAAGATATGAGCTTCAAAAAAGGAACGGGGAAACAGTTAATACAAATTGGTTTATTCCAAACGTTTCTTCAATATATCTGTTTTTACATTGGAATGAGTTATAGTTCAGGAATTGAAGGAGCTATCATTTCAGGGACATCATCATTCTTTCAAATTTTACTCGCCCATTTTTTATATAAAGATGATGCTCTCAATATGAGAAAAATAATTGGCGTATCGATTGGCTTTTGTGGCGTCGTTTTAGTAAATGTGCCGAGTGATGGTAGCTTATCATTTCATTTTGGAATCGGAAGCTTATTACTTCTTAGTGCAGCAATGCTGTATTCATATGGAAACATATTAGCGAAAGAAGGTAGTAAAACGTTAGATGTTGGCTATATGACAGCATACCAAATGATGTTTGGTTCTATAGGATTATTATGTATAGGGGCTTTACAAGTTGGAGTAATGCCATTTACATTTAGTCTACATGCACTACTTATGCTGATTTATTTATCTTTCTTATCTGCAGCTGGTTTTTGTATTTGGAATACAATTATGAAGTACAATAAGGTTGGAAAAGTATCTATGTATATGTTCTTTATACCCGTATTTGGTGTGTTATTATCGAGCATGATTTTAGGTGAAGCAATTCATTCATTTGTGTTACTCGGTTTAGCATGTGTAGCCGCGGGAATTATTGTGGTAAATCGGACGCCAGCTAAGCAAAAAATAGAGCAAGAAAAACAAGTAGCATAGAAAGCAGAAAAGCGATTACAATGGAAGAACAGTACTGTTCTTCTTTTTTTTATAGAAAAAGGATAATAGACTAAGTGTAACGAAAAAAGATACAAAAAGCATTTATTGAGGAGAACATATTATGAATCTACTTTACATGGTGTTAATTGGGCAAATACTTCTTTTTTTAATTGGTGCAATTTATGCAATGCGGCAGACAAAAAGAACGAAAGATAATATGCCGTTACCTTTAGCAATCCGTCTTATTCTTAGTTTTTCTTTAACAGGTAGTGCAATTTGGATATGGTTACAAGATCCATCTGTAGAGTATAGTACGTGGGTTGCACTTGGTATGACTTTATCGACTGTGGGAGATTTGTTTATGGCTGGGCTGATTCCAATTGGTCATCGATTAATTGGTGGGATGGTTACTTTCGCTCTTGCTCATTGCTTTTATGTAAAAGCATTTTTGCAAACAGGAATTTCGTGGAATGGTTTTTGGATTGGCTTACTCGTATATGGGCTCTTTCTAATTGTAGGATGGTTCTTCTTTATCCGAAATGATAAACAGGATAAATTGTTTACGATAGGAGCTCTAATTTACGGATTGTGGGTTGGAGGAATGGCTTGCTTTGCATTCGCCTTATATTATGAAAATACAGGAATATGGTGGATACCAGCGTTTGGTGGTTTACTGTTTGTGATTTCTGATTTTATTATTGGCGTGACAGATATCGGAGGGCGTAAATTGAAGTATGAGCCACTTTGGATTTGGTTTACATATGTAGCTGCTCAAATGTGTATTGTATATGTGGGATTATAAAAAGATACTCTCAAAATAGTGGATAGACTATTTTGAGAGTATCTTTTTTGCTTGTTTAATTTGATCAGTATTACCATTTTGAAATTTCTAATATTAAAATTCTATAATTCAGAATTTTGTAGAAAAATATCGGTTGTATTATTTATAATAAAAGTAAAAAGATGATGAGATGGTGAAATGATGCAAAAGAAAAAACGTTGGCGTGAATTCTTTGGAACTATTGCAATTGCATGTTTATTGGTGTTTTTGGCGAAAATTTTTGTGTTTTTCCCTATGACTGTAAAAGGAGCATCTATGAGGCCAACGTTGCAAGATGGAGATAAGGTAATTGTTAATAAGTTAGCAAAACAATTTGAAAGCTATGGGAGAGAAGACATTATTGTTGTGAAAACAGATAATTTTTATGTCAAAAGAGTGATTGGATTACCTGGAGATATAATTGAGATGAGAAATGATCAATTATATGTAAATTCTGAAGTGAAAGATGAAGAGTATTTGGATAGTAATAAAAAACAAGCAGAAAAAAAACTTATGAATTTAACAGAGGACTTTGGACCGATTACAGTTCCTAAAAATAAGATTTTTGTTATGGGAGATAATCGCTTAATAAGTAAAGATAGTAGAAATGGTTTAGGTTTTATTGATAGAGAAGATGTGTTAGGAAAGTTAGCAGGCATTTATTATCCGTTTGAACATATGAAAATAATAAAGTAAAAAAACCAAGCAAATTTTAGTTTGCTTGGTTTTTTTGTTAAACAGTAGGAGATTCGTTAGATACAAACATATCTTCATGTTTCTTTGTAGTACTTAAAACGAATTTATGTTGTAGCAATTGTAGTTTAAATAACGCTAAAGGATCATGATATGTTTCTGGATTGCTTCTTAGCGTTGCTAATGTTTGTTCGTCTTCTTTTATCTCAAGTTGAGCTGCATCTACATTTTGTTTCAATATGTTAAGTGGATCTTTAAAGAACATCATGATATCACGTTCTAATGCACCTTCAAATACTTCAAATTGTAGGAAGAATTGTTTTGAAATTGTGTGAGCAATTTCTGTATAGTCTTCTGTTTCAATATATTGTTTATATTTGTTGGCGAGCATAGATTGGTTTTTTTGCATATTACCAAATAATTTTCCGGCACTTTTTAAGAAAAACTGTGTCGGTGTAAAGCGTAATAAAATATTGATGTTCGTTACTGTAATTCGATTTGTCATTCGTGCAACATCTCGATTCCAATCATCTAATAATTTGAAATCGCAAGGAAGTTTCATACGTTCTTCTTTATATAATTTATTAAACGTTTCACTCATTTCATCTAAATAAGCTTGAGCTTGAATAAATTCATTATGTGCTGTTTCAATCCATTCTTGAATAGACCCAGTAAATTTAGGAAGAAGTACCTGTTGTACATGCTTTTGAACTCGTTCATTCATTGCAGCATTTAATTCTTCATGAACTAGTTTGAAATCACTATCTTCTTGAACAAGATCAGAGCAGCTCTGTAATAATTCAGGAATTTGAGAATGTATATCTCGTGTAATTTCTTCTTTCGTTAAAAGATAGGATTCGGTAATAGAGCGAATTTTATCTTTTTCAAGAGCAGTAAGGTTATTAATAAATCCAGTAAGTTTCACTGAGATGTGTTTATTCCAGCGTACGGATTTTACTAATGTATTTTCTAATTCCACACGTTCATTTATGAGATAAGCAATTGTCTTTTGCGTAAACCATATTAGCTTTTCTATACGTTCTTTTTCTATATCGCGTTTTGCAAGATTAGAGAGAATAGATTCTGTTACATCTCCAAGTTGCTGACTACTCTCTTGCGAAGGAGAGTATGGGAAGAATTGTGCATCTGGAAAATGTACTTTAAGTTTACTAATTAGTTTTTCATTAGTAGTCGTATTATTTGTGTGTAATACGAAGTGAATTTGTAAGTTTGGTACTTGTTCACGTAAATAAATTAACGTATCAATTTCTTCACTATGCAATGGTGAAGAAGAATTTAATACGTAAACAAGGCTATCTGCTGCTTGTAAGTATTCAAAGTATGCATTGTTTTTATCCAATTGTCCTTGAATGGATGGTGTAATAAGAAATGTAAACTTATTTTTTCTTAAAAATCTACTTGGTAGCTTAATTTCTATACATTTTTTCTCAAGTTCTGACTGAGCAGATGTAGCCGTTATTTGATGGAATTCATCAAGGTTAGAGATATTTCTGATATCTAACTCGGTAAATTCTGTTATTTCAGTTTGACTAGCGTCTTTAAATAGAATAGGAGTTGTTAAAGTTTCAGTTAAGATGTTCTCTCCTAATATTGAATTAACAAATGATGTTTTATCATGGTCACTAGTTCCAGCTATTAGTAGTGGTGTGACATTTAAATCACATAGTTCATGGACGAGTAGCGTAAATTGATGACTTAAATCTACATCATTTTTCTCAGCCCATACAGCGATTGTTTCGAATAAATGAGAAACTGTTTCCATATTTACATCTGCTTTAGCTGATGTATTAGAAAGTAAGGATCCAGCACTTTTTACGAGTAATGATTCTAAGGTTGTAGGTGAGACTTCATTCCATGCTAACACTGCTGCAGAGACAACTAGAGAATCTTTTGCTTTCGTTAAACTGAACCAATTTGTTAATAGATTTGGTACAAGTCCGTTTAATTCATGCATAAAATGATTTCCGGTAATTAATGCAAAGTATGTTTCTTGATAGCGAGTAGAAATTTCATTCCAATCGTCATTATTGTCTGTTTCAATATGCAAGAATAAATGATTAATACTTTGAATCCAAGGAAGGTATAAGGATTCATGTTGGTAGCTATTCCAAAGAGCAATAACAAGTTCTTTAAACTGAGCTTGATCAACAGCATATAGAGCTTTTAAAGACTCATAGAAATATTCAGGCTTAATATTTTTAGTAAATCCTTTGTTTATGTAATTTATTAACGTATCAAACCAGTGTAAAGATTGTGTTCGAATACCTTCTTGAACAGCTAGTTCGATAGCATTGTTCCAATCTTCTTGTTTTTCATAGAAGGAACGTGCAATTGCAGTAATGTTTGGGTAATCCGGTTGGAATGCAACAGCTTCACTAATCGTCTTAAAAGCAAGTCCTAAACGATCTTGTTCGATATAAAGAGAAAGAAGTTGTAATGAAACTTCCATCGTAAGAGTTGTATCTTCTGTTTGAATAGATTGATAAATTTCTTCTGCCTTTGGTAGGAATCCTAGTTCAAAATAAGCATCTGCAATATTTTTTGTTGCCCAAAGTGCAAGAGTATTATTAACTTTTTCCCATTTAAATATAGCTGCTTCAAAATCTTTATTTTGATAATAAAATTCACCTTGAGCAAATCGAATATTAGAAATGTTGGAGAATTCATTTTTAGATTCATTTATATATGCTTCACCGAGTACTTCCGATGCAGGAGTAGAAGTTTCTTCTGTTAAAAATGTTTTATAGTAAACTTTTTGAATAAATTGATTTTCAATGGTCATGTTCGTTCCCCCCTGTATAATTTAGAAAAATGATGTTGTATGTAAAAGGGTTCATGTTCTTTTAATAGGTAGAAGTTGTATTATATAGACCAAACTATGTTTTTGCTAGATATATCATTTTTCTTGAGAGTTAAACCGTTGCGAAAAGTAACTTTCCTTTATTGTAACAAAAAAACACGCATATGAATTTTTATTTTTTATCAGGACATTTGCAGGCAGTAAGAATCTAATCTCAAAATTAGTGAATGTAAGTGAATTATGTCGGAGGCAAGATACCTGTAGAAGTCTGATTGGCGTAGGCTAATAATCAGTAGATGATGAAGAAAACCCCCGCTGATTGAAGTTTAATTTTATCTCTATTAAAGGAACGAATAGAAGTAGAGTTCATTATAAAAACAATGTATAGTGAATATGTATACCATGTTTGCCTTAAAGATAGAACGGGTACAATGTGGAATAACGATCGTGCATAGGATGTGTCTTCCGAATGGAACAACATATTGGCGAGTTAATCGCGCATTATGGGTATTTTGGAATTGTTATAGCTTTGGCTGGTGGGATTGTCGGATTACCGATACCAGACGAGTTTTTATTGACCTTTGTTGGTTATAATGTTTCAAAAGGAGTTATGTCAGGAACCGCTGCTTTTTTAAGTGGGATGGCTGGTGCGATGTTAGGGATCACGTTAAGCTACATATTAGGTTTAAAACTTGGGCTCCCTGTTTTAAAGAAATATGGGCCGAAAATTAGAATTAAAGAACATCACATTGAAAAAACACATATTTTATTTGAAAAATATGGGCCATTTCTTTTAATGATTGGTTATTTTATACCGGGAGTACGTCATTTAACAGCATATTTTGCTGGGGTATCAAATTTGACACTTTGGCGTTTTTGTTTGTACGCTTACGGTGGTGCGCTCATTTGGATAAGTGTTTTTATTGGGCTTGGCTGGAAGTTAGGCGAGAAGTGGCGCTTCGTTGAGTATAGTTTACATCATTATGGAATATGGATTTTATTAATTTCAGCAGTTGTTACATGTGTTGTATGGTTTTATATAAAGAAAAAGAAAAACCGCTAATAGCGGTTTTTTTAGCTGAAAGTAATAAATAATACACCAGCTGTAATAAAGACTACACCAACTCCGGTCATAAAGTTTAACTTTTCACCGAGGATAATCATAGCGAGAATGATAGAAAATACGACGCTTAATTTATCGACAGGAGCTACTTGTGAAACCTTTCCTGTTTTGAGGGCAAGAAAATAAAATAGCCATGAAGAAGCACCTGCAATCCCACTTAATGTGATAAATAGCAGTGCTTTTTTATTTAGCAGTACGTCGCCGATATTTTGAAATTTACCTTGTATGATAATAACGCCTATCATAAATAATGCCATAATAATAGATCGAATTGTTGTTGCAACGTTTGCATCGATTCCGTCTAAACCAAACTTTCCAAAAATCGATACAAGGGCAGCAGCAATTGCTGATAATAGTGCAAATAAGAGCCACGAACTCATAGTAAAACTCCTCCAATCTTACAGTATTATACATGAAAATGATTCTCATGTATAAAGTTGAAGCAATTGAGGTTTATAGGAAGCACGACTTCAACTTAACTTCTTGTTCCACCTGAATTTTAAGGTGGGAGTTTGACTGCCCGCAAATAGTGGGCTAAATAACGAAATAATCCCCACCTTATATTTTTAATAAGGTGGGGATTATTATACTACTCTGCAATTTCCTCATATAAAAAGTACGTTACATTATAAATATGTTCTACTTCATCGTCTGTCATAAACAGTAATTCGTCACGCTCAATCCCTTTTTTCTTTTCAATAAACTCAATCATGTTTTTGCGTTCTTCTCTCTTCATCAATTTTATTTCTCCTCTCAAACTGTTTTAATACAGTTTATTTAAGTTAATGCTATTATATAACAGAATCTTTAGAAAGTTCCACCTATTTTATTGTTTTTTTCAAAAGAACTTTTCGACAAAACAAGCCCACCTAAGGGGGGCTTGTTTTATTTTATAGTCGTAAAAACTCAGGCTCCGTCGTACCAGCACCATCAATGTAATAAATTGTGTCGGGATTGATTTTTATCAATACGTAATTAGGGTCTTCAGGGCCGAGTAACCAACGTTTTAAGCTATTATTCCAAAACTTGTTTTTTAATGTCGAGTCTTCCTCAATTGAAGCCAATCCTTCAACTTCAATATAATCTTCATCTAATTTTTTCCCTTCTCGTCCGAGTAGTACATGGACATTAGGATTTTGTTCAATATCTGTTATCTTTTTTGATTTTCGATCTGTTGCAACATACAGTACAAAATCTTCATGGAAAAACATCATAAAGGCGCTATGAGGTTTCTCATTTCGTACTGTAGATAATACACCAGTACGTTGACCTTGAATAATAGTTGCGATTTTTTCTTTTAAGTGCATAATTTTAACCCCTTTTCACAATTTATAATTCTGTCTGTTTAAACAAGATAATTTAAATATCTTTCATACTGTTTTCTTCAATCCGATTTTTTAAACGTAATTGTGATGAAATCGGACAAGTTAGGAGAAGAATAGTAATAATATTGAGGAGAAATACATACGATGGAAGGATGAAAAGCATGTTTAATAAAATATTTCTTATAGTAGCGCTTATAGGTGTACCACTATCTGTACTTGGAAAAACACTTCATTGGCCAGAAACAATTATGTTCGCTGTGTATTGTATTACGATTATCGCATTAGCTGGTTTTATGGGGAGAGCAACAGAGAGTCTAGCAATTGTTTCTGGTCCTAGAATAGGCGGATTATTAAATGCTACTTTCGGTAATGCTGTTGAACTTATCATTTCAATTTTTGCACTTCAAGCAGGGTTAATCGAAGTGGTGTTAGCTTCTTTAACGGGATCTGTACTTGGAAATTTATTATTAGTAGGAGGGTTATCCTTCTTTGTTGGAGGTCTTAAATACAAAAGACAAAGTTTTAATGTATATGATGCAAGGCATAATTCAGCTTTATTAATATTTGCTGTTGTTGTGGCCTTTGTTATTCCAGAGATCTTCTCAATGAAGATGGACGCTGGCAAGACGTATCAATTAAGTATAGGTGTTTCTATTATTATGATTATCATGTACCTTGCTGCATTACTATTTAAATTAGTTACGCACCGTGGTGTATATCAACATAAAAGTGACGAAGTAGCGCATGAAGAAGAGCCAGAGTGGTCGAAAGGGAAGGCGCTCCTTATTTTAGCGATAGCAACACTAGCGGTAGCTTATGTGTCAGAGGCACTCGTGCATACTTTTGAAACTGTTGCAAAGTCATTTGGCTGGTCAGAGTTATTTATAGGGGTTATTATCGTTGCAATTGTTGGGAATGCAGCGGAACATGCGTCTGCAATTATTATGGCTTATAAAAATAAAGTAAATATTGCAGTTGAAATTGCAATAGGCTCTACATTACAAATCGCCATGTTTGTTGCTCCTGTATTAGTATTGCTATCTATGTTCTTCGCGCAGAGGATGCCTTTAGTATTTACCATACCAGAACTTGTATCTATGATTACAGCCGTTTTCTTAACGATTGCGATTTCAAATGATGGAGATACAAACTGGTTTGAAGGCGGCACTTTACTAGCGGCGTATGTCATTATGGGAATTGGTTTTTATTTATTATGAAAAATAGGCATAACAATTGTGCTCAGAGAAAACAATAAACGAAGTAGTATATATACCTACATAGGAAGGAGCCAGACAGGTGAAACGAGTATACAGCATATGTCTTTCAACTATGGTCTCGTTTATTTTATTATTTCCTAACATGAGTTTTGCAAAGACAACAGTAGGAACAAAAATGCCTTCATCTGTTTTAAATATTTCAAAAGACAATACATTTCCAAATGATGCGCAAGATTTGCCACGTTTACAGCCAAGTAAGTTTGCTCAAGAACTATTGAAAACAGCTAATATTAAAATTGAAAATCCAGACTTAATTCGGATGTTTAATGAAACGACAATTTCAAATGCGCCGCTTGCAGTAGGGTACCGAGCAAAAATTTATTTAGGTCAATGGGCTTTACATTATGAATCAGTAGACACATCGATTAATTGGGAATATAAACAAGTGAATCGAAATGTGTATGATAATCGCGGAGGAGACCGTTTATATCCACTTCGCTATAAGCAAGAAACACAAAAGACGGTTGAAGGCGATTTAACAGCAGATATGAAAGATGCTGCAGATGTGAAAAAAATGATGCTTCTCAAAGCGCTTGAAAAAGTACAATTGCCCCTTTCGTTTAAAACAACTATTGGTTATGGTACTGGACATGAGCGTGTGTATAATATTAGTCCGAGTCAACTCGGATATTTATACGCTTATACACCAGCAGTAAATGAAAAGGGAAAAGTAACATTTGGAGAAGTGTATCTTGTATTAAAGGGAAATCAAAAAAGACTTGTTGTGAAAAATATTACTTCTCAAGGAATTGGAGCGGCGATTCCAATTCATGATCATTTATTTTTTAAATTCATTTCTTCTTCCCACTCGCAATAACATAAAAAAACGTCAGCTTATAAGCTGACGTTTTTTTATAATGTAATGTTTGCTGTTTTTGATAAGAAATCTTCTGTCGGATAGTAGCTGTTTTTTACAAGAACATTTGGTCCAAGACATTTTACTGCAGGACAGTGACAGCTTAATGATTTTGCTGTTTTTGAAGCACTCCATTTGTCATATGCTTCTTGTAATGTGTTTGTTTGTATGTTTCCTAGAAGTGGAACATCACCAAAGTCCGTCACAATAATATTTCCATCGAAAATATTTACATTTAAACGAGAACGGCCATCTGGATCATTACGAACAGTGACATTTTTGCTCTCTTGTAATTTTTTAAATGTGGCAATGTCTCGCTCGTCATCGCTACAAGCATAGAAAGGTAACGTTCCAAATAACATCCATACATTTTCATCGCGAATTTCTAGTAAATGCTCAATTGCATTACGAATTTCAGCTTTTGTTAAAATCTCTAGATTACTCGCGAAGTCACTTGGATACATTGGGTGAACTTCATGACGTTTACAGCCCATCTCTTCGACGATTTGACGGTGAATATGTTCAATATGTGGTAGAGTTCTTTTGTTTAACATTGTTTCGGCCGATACAAGTACACCTGCATCTGATAGAGCCTTACTATTTGTAATCATTCTTTCGAATAATTTTGCACGTTGTTCGTAAGTAGGTTTACGCTCCATCATTGCAAATCCGCCTTCAACGAAGTCATCAATTGTTCCCCAGTTATGAGAGATATGCAACACGTCTAAATAAGGAATAATTTGTTCGTAACGTGCTAAATCTATAGTTAAGTTAGAGTTGATTTGAGTGCGAACGCCTCGTTCATGGGCGTATTTTAAGAGTGGTGTTACATAGTTGTCGACGGATTTTTTTGAAAGCATAGGTTCTCCGCCAGTAATACTTAAAGAACGTAAATGAGGAATCTCATCTAATCGTTTTAATAAAAGATCCATCGGAAGCGGATTTGGGTCTTTCGGCTGTAACGTGTAACCAACAGCGCAATGCTCACAGCGCATATTGCATAACGTCGTCGTTGTAAATTCAACATTTGTTAATAGTAGTTTGCCGTACTCTTCAAGGTCCATATACGCTTCCCATGGATCGTAAGAAGGAGTAATCGGCTTCATTTTTTGTGATATCGTCATATGAAATACTCCTTTGACTATTGAAATAACAATTTGTCCATTCTCTATAATAGAAGAATATGTGCTTTTTATAAAGTGAAACTTTTTAGCGTGAAAAGAGAGAGGGCTTACATTATAGTGGATGACTGTGACAAAATTGATGAAATTTCATGCCCATAGCAATCATTTTTGCGGTATAATAAAAGCAACTCGAATTAAAAGGAGAGTGCCTTCATGGGAAAAGCAATTCAAGATAAAGATACACAATTAGTATATTTAAAAGAGCGTTTAAATATGTTCATTGAAGTAATTGATACAATTGAACCTGAAGAAGTAGAATTAGAAGATGTAGATCGTCTTCTTGCAATGTTAGATGAATTAGAATTAAAATGTGAGCAATTTAAAAAAGACGAATAATATATTAAAAAGGCTGCCAATTCCAATTTGGTAGCCTTTTTCTGTGCGGATAATAGAAGGACGATAGAAAAAGAGGTATAATCAAGTTGTGAAAAATTTCATTTATGCTTTAATAGCGTGAAACAAATAAAAAGCTAAAGAGCATAACAATGGAATTTTCAGCTCATAACGTTTTGGTAGCGTTCACAATTGAGGGGGAAGTAACAATGGAAAAGCTTCAAGAAAGCATGTATCAACTAATTGTTGAAACGTCAACGAACTTACCGAAAGATGTTCGTCGTGCGATTCAACAAGCGAAAGAGCGAGAAAATGCAGGGACTCGTTCTGCGATGGCACTTGGCACAATTACAAATAATATTAAAATGGCTGATGATAACATCTCACCGATTTGCCAAGATACAGGGATGCCAACGTTTAAAATTTATACACCAGTTGGTGTGAACCAATTAAAGTTGAAGGAAGCTATCTATAATGCGCTTGAGCGGGCGACAAAAGATGGTAAACTTCGTCCAAATTCTGTTGACTCTCTTTTTGGAGACAATAGTGGAAATAATTTAGGACCAGGTACACCGGTTATTAAGTTTGAACAATGGGAAAAAGATTATATTGATGCACGTTTAATCCTAAAAGGTGGTGGCTGTGAGAATAAAAATATTCAATATAGCTTACCGTGTGAACTAGAAGGACTTGGACGAGCTGGCCGTGATTTAGAAGGAATTCGTAAATGCCTTCTTCATGCAGTATACCAAGCACAAGGTCAAGGATGTAGTGCTGGTGTAATTGGTGTTGGTATCGGGGGAGACCGCACATCAGGTTATGAATTAGCAAAAAATCAATTATTCCGTACATTAGATGATGTCAATCCAGTACCAGAGTTACAACAACTTGAAGAGTACGTATTAGAAAATGCGAATAAGCTTGGCATTGGTACAATGGGATTTGGTGGAGAAACAACTTTACTGGGCTGTAAAATTGGCGTGTATAACCGCCTGCCGGCTAGCTTCTACGTATCTGTGGCGTATAATTGCTGGGCATATCGCCGCCTAGGTGTAACAATCCATCCTGAAACAGGTGAAATTATGGATTGGTTATATCAAGAAGGTGAAGATACACTTCAGCATGAAGCACAAGAAAAAACAGAGCAACGTGAGATTGTATTACAAGCACCAATTACAGAAGAGCAAATTCGTGGACTTCGCGTTGGTGATGTTGTAACAATTAATGGCATGATGTATACAGGTCGTGACGCAATCCATAAGCATTTAATGGATAATGATTGTCCAGTAGATTTAAATGGACAAATTATTTACCACTGTGGTCCAGTTGTTGTGAAAGATGACAATGACAATTGGCAAATTAAAGCGGCAGGTCCAACGACAAGTATTCGTGAAGAACCGTACCAAGGCGATATTATGAAGAAATTTGGTATTCGCGCTGTTATTGGAAAAGGCGGTATGGGTGCGAAAACATTAGCGGCTTTAGAAGAACACGGCGGCGTGTACTTAAACGCAATTGGCGGCGCGGCGCAATATTATGCTGAATGTATTAAAGAAGTGAAAGATGTTGATTTCTTACAATTTGGTATTCCAGAAGCAATGTGGCATTTACGCATTGAAGGTTTTAAAGCAGTTGTAACGATGGACTCTCATGGTAATAGTTTACATGCAGATGTTGATAAAACATCACTTGAAAAATTAGCGAGCTTTAAAGAGCCGGTATTTAAATAAACAAAAATGCATCTCGAATCTTTCGAGATGCATTTTTTGGTATATATAGAAAAACATGCACAGCATGAAAGTAAGTAAGTAAACAGAAACTACAGGTACGATTATATATGGAAAGGAGACTATTTATGAAATATAAATGGTTATATATCGGTCTCATTTTTTCAATTATGATGGCACTTGTTCCAGTTTCGGCATTGGCTTATACAAATACTCCACATAACTGGGGAATCCCGCGTCCTAAAAATGAAACAGTACCAGATGCAGGAAAGTTATATACGGATTTACTGCAAAAAAATGGCGGGTTTTATTTAGGAGATACGAAGAAAAAAGATATTTATTTAACATTTGATAATGGATATGAGAATGGATACACAGGGAAAATCTTAGATGTATTAAAAGAGAAAAAAGTACCAGCAGCTTTCTTTGTAACGGGGCATTACATTAAAACACAAAAAGATTTATTGTTAAGAATGAAGGATGAAGGACACATTATTGGAAATCATTCTTGGAGTCATCCTGATTTTACAGCGGTAAATGATGAGAAGCTTCGTGAAGAATTAACGAGTGTAACGGAAGAAATTAAAAAAGTAACTGGGCAAAAAGAAGTGAAATATGTACGTCCTCCGCGCGGCGTATTTAGTGAAAGAACGTTAGCTCTTACGAAAGAAATGGGCTACTATAATGTATTTTGGTCACTTGCATTTTTGGATTGGAAAGTGGATCAGCAAAGAGGATGGCAATATGCGCATAATAATGTTATGACGATGATTCACCCAGGATCTATTTTATTACTTCATGCAATATCAAAAGATAATGCAGAAGCACTTGCAAAAATCATTGATGATTTGCGCGAGAAAGGGTATCATTTTAAAAGTCTAGATGACTTAGTAAAAAGCAATCAACCGTAAGCATGTATGCTTACGGTTTTCTCATGCTATAATGATGTGTAAAAAGGATGGGGAAACGTATGTGGAGCGAACATGTTACGTTAGAGTATCCGTATCATTTTGAAGAAGTATTAAAACGTTTATCTTTTGATCCTCTTAACGTCATTCAATTAGATGAGAAAGTCATTTATATCCCGCTTTGTATAGACGAGGAACAGGTTATTGTTCGCTTACAAGGGATTGGTACTGTTCAAAATCCACAGTTTTGGATTTCTAGTCAGACAGGAAATCCGGAGAAAGTCATGAAGCGAATGAGGGCCATTTTTCATTGGAATGAACCGTTTCAAGATATACAAAATCATTTTTTAAACACATCATTACGTCCACTATTTGAAACATATGCTTATACTCCAATTATTTTAGAATTTGATTATTTTGCTTGTCTTCTTCGCTGTATCATTCACCAACAAATAAATTTGAAATTTGCTACTGTGTTAACAGAACAATTTGTGAAACGGTATGGAACAGAGAAGAACGGTGTATTCTTTTTCCCCACTCCGGAAATAGTAGCAAATATTTCAATAGAAGAATTGAGAGAGCGGAAGTTTAGTCAGCGAAAGGCTGAATATATAGTAGGATTAGGTCGAAGTATTGTCAGTGGTACATTAAATTTAGCGAGTATAGAAAATGGGACGGAAGAAGAAGTTTCAGCACAATTGTTGCCAATTAGGGGAATTGGTGCATGGACAGTGCAAAACTTTTTAATGTTTGGGCTTGGACGGAAAAATATGTTCCCGAAAGCGGACATTGGGATTCAGCGTGCAGTGCAAGGTATATTTCAATTAGATGATAAACCTGATGATGCATTTTTAGAAAAAGTGAAACAAGAGTGTGAACCATACTGCAGTTATGCAGCGTTATATTTATGGAAAAGTATAGAGTAGAGGTGTAATAATGATGCAAAAGCAACATGAGAGTAAGTTGGAAGTTGGTCAAACGTTTCCTGTGACAATTAAACGTCTTGGGATTAACGGAGAAGGCGTTGGTTATTTTAAGAGACAAGTTGTTTTCATTCCAGGGGCATTACCAGGAGAAGAAGTTGTTGCAGAAACAACGAAAATTCAGCGTGGCTTCGCTGAAGCGAAAGTGAAAAAAGTTCGTAAAGCTTCACCGCATCGTGTGAAAGCACCGTGTCCAGTATATGAGGAGTGTGGCGGTTGTCAGCTGCAACATTTAGATTATAAAGAACAATTGAATCAAAAGCGTGATATCGTTGTACAAGCATTTGAGAAGTACATGAAAAACAGTATGGAAGAGAAAATTCGTCCAACGCTTGGCATGGAAAATCCATGGCATTACCGTAATAAGAGTCAATTACAAGTGGGGCGTAAAGACGAAAAGGTTATTACAGGGCTATATAAACAAAACTCACATCAGTTAATTGATATTGCTCACTGTATGATTCAACATAAAGCAACGAATGAAGCGACAAAAGTTGTAAGACGTATTTTAGAAAAATTAAATGTTTCTATTTACAATGAGAAAAAACAAAAAGGTTTAGTACGCACAATTGTAACACGTACTGCAGTTCAAACAGGGGAAGTACAAGTTACACTTATTACAACAAAAGAAGAATTACCAAATAAAGAACAATTTGTTGCAGAAGTACAAAAACAGATGCCAGCGGTTAAATCAATTATGCAAAATGTAAACTGGCGTAAAACATCTGTTATTTTTGGAGACAAAACATTTAAATTAGCTGGAAAAGAAGTAATTCAAGAAACACTTGGTGATTTATCATTTGAATTATCAGCACGTGCATTCTTCCAGTTGAATCCAGAACAAACAGTTGTTTTATATAATGAGGCGAAAAAAGCAGCTGCGTTAACAGGAAACGAGAAGATTGTGGAT
Source organism: Bacillus sp. 22475 (assembly GCF_052044835.1). NCBI lineage: Bacteria > Bacillati > Bacillota > Bacilli > Caryophanales > Bacillaceae > Bacillus > Bacillus sp. 22475. The sequence goes on from NZ_JBQENW010000014.1 coordinate 85,008, forward strand.
GCTTACTGTGGTGTTGGTACAATCGGTCTTTGGCTTGCAAATGATGCAGCGGAAGTACGTGGTATGGATGTAATTCCAGAAGCGATTGCAGATGCAAGAAAAAATGCGAAGCGCCACGGATTTACAAATACGAAATATGAAGCAGGTAAAGCTGAACAATGGTTACCGAAATGGGTAAAAGAAGGATGGCGTCCAGATGTAATTGTTGTCGATCCACCACGTACAGGTTGCGATGATAAATTACTGGAAACAATTTTAAAAGTGAAGCCGAAACAAGTTGTGTACGTGTCTTGTAATCCTTCATCATTAGCACGTGATGTACAAGCATTAATGAAGAGCTATGAAGTGGAGTATGTGCAACCGGTTGATATGTTCCCACATACAGCTCACGTAGAAAATGTAGTGAAGCTTGTTAGAAAGTAAAGTTTATTAATATTCCCTCATGGTATGAGGGAATATTTTCTATGAAGGAGAATATTATGCATAATTATAAATTAACGATTCAGTACGATGGTGCACGTTTTAAAGGATGGCAACGTCTCGGTAATAACGATAATACAATTCAAGGAAAAATCGAAAGTGTCATATCTGAAATGATTGGAAAAGAAATTGAAATTATCGGTTGTAGTAGAACAGACGCTGGTGTACATGCTTTGAATCAAGTTGCTAACTTTCAAAGTGATGAGAAGTTAGTGGAACATAAAGTGAAAAAATATTTAAATCAATATTTACCTAATGATATTAGCATTACGAATGTGGAAGAAGTATATGATCGTTTCCATGCTCGTTACAATTCTAAAGCAAAAACATATCTGTATAAAATTTGGAATGAAGAGCATACAAATCCATTTATGCGTAAATACAGCATGCATGTGAATAAAAAATTAAATGTGAAAAACATGAAAGAAGCTGCGAAACATTTAGTTGGTTCACATGACTTTACTGCTTTTTCAAATGCGAAATCAAAGAAAAAGTCTATGGTTCGAGAAGTATATACACTTGAAGTGATGGAAGAAGCAGGATTTGTACAAATTAGAGTAAGTGGTAACGGATTCCTTCATAACATGGTACGAAAAATTGTTGGAGCATTAATTGAAGTCGGATTAGGACAATTAGATGCGGACGCAATCCCAAATATTTTAGAGGAAAAACAACGTAATCAAATTAATTGTCTTGCTGAGGCGAGTGGTTTGTATTTGGAGAATGTTGAGTTTTAATGGCAAATAAAAAAAATCGGGCTAAGTAGCTCGATTTTTTTAGTATTACGAAGATTTCTCTTTTTTTATATGTAGCTTCAAATTCCAAAAAGCAGCAAGCATAATAGCTGCAAAGGAGCCAAAAATTGTTCCTAATAGCTTTGCATAAGGAGAGCTGCTTACATGGGCATTAATGAATAACATCATACAGAGCATGGCAGGGAAAAAGTATAAGTATTGTAATAACTTTAATTTTTTATCATTACTCATATATATAGCCCCTTTCTAGCATGTTATATGTTTATTATAACATATTTTACCAAGTTGTTTTTACACTTGGAGACATGTTCATTTCATATGTGTAAATGCAGTTTTTTAATTCGATATTGTAAGTTTTGCCTACTTAATCCTAAAAATTTTGCAGCTTGTGAGATGTTGCCATGATTCTCTTTAAGGATTTGATTGATGTAGTTCTTTTCCATTTTTTCTATTGTGTGTTTTAAAGTTTTAGGTGTGTCAGTATTGTGATTAGTTAGTGAAGGCTGCATATTGAATTCTTTTTTTATTCGTTCGCGAAAGCGAGTGGGCATATGAAACGCTGTAATGATGGTTTCATCTTCTATCAAGTTCATGGAACCTTCAATTATATGTTCCAATTCTCGTACGTTTCCAGGCCAATCGTATGCATAAAAAAATTCTCTTACATTTACATCTACATCGGTTACGCTGAGCCCGAATTGAGTATTATATTTTTCAATAAAGTGCTGAACAAGAGCTGGAATATCTTCTTTTCTTTCACGTAAAGGCGGAAGACATAAAGTAACGACGCTTAATCGGTAATATAAGTCTTCCCTTAATCGATCATTTGCGATGGCTTCGAAGGGATCTTCATTGATAGTTGCTATAATGCGAACATCAATTTCTTTTTCTTGTGTACCTCCTATTCTTCGTATTGTTTTTTCTTGTATAGCCCGTAGCAACTTAGCTTGAAGTGTAGGACTTAATGAATTGATTTCATCTAATAACAAAGTTCCTCCGTTTGCTTCTTCGAATAAACCTGGTTTATCTATTGCTCCTGTAAAGGCACCTCGATTTGTACCAAATAATAAGCTTTCCATTAAGGTATCAGGTATAGCGGCACAGTTTTGTGAAATAAAGGGTTTTGTTGAACGCTGACTTTCATTATGGATGCTTTGTGCAAATAGTTCTTTCCCAGTACCTGTTTCTCCTACGAGAAGTATAGAGGAAGATGTACGAATTACTCTTTTTCCTTCTGCAATGATTGATTGAATGGCTTCAGAATCACCAATTATGTGATCAAAGGTAAATTTAGTGCTTTGTTTTCGAGAAGGGCCCATTCTTATTGTTTGCTTTGAGTGACTAATCTCTTTTGATATTTCAATAGCGCCTTTAATTTTTCCATTTTCTATTATAGGGAAAGTATCGTTAATCGTTGTAATTTCTTGTCCTTTATTGTTAAAGTACGTTTGTTTTATATTTTTCTTTGTTTTTCCAAATTTTAATGCCTCTATAAGAGTACTATTTTTATTTTCTTCAAATGCAAATACCTCTAAAGGACTTTTATATAGCACATCTAAGCGGTCCATTGATTCAATTTCCATCATTTTGCGGTTATAGACAATGGTTTTACTTTCCTCATTAATAATATGAATCCCGATATCGAGTTCATTGAGTAAATTTTCATATAGCGTATTCATTTCAATAATTTGTCTAAAATTAATTTCTTCTGTATACATGTGACATCTTCTCCTCATTTCACCCTATGAAGACTGACTTTTTATAATTTTATTAAAATTCTCATAAAATCGCAAAAATTTTTTGCTATTTTTCTCTTAAAACTTTTCAAATGATAGAAAAATTTTGCGGTTAAGCGGATTTTTTTGTGAAAAACTCTTATTTTATATACGGATTAGAGTTTGGTACGTATTTTGCATAAATAATATTTGAAATCCTTAAAGGGGGAATATGGATTGTTATAGGATATGCAAAGTTTCAGTACCAATTAATAAGAAGGAGGAGTTTATAAAGTGAAGACGGTTATAGAAAGTGTGTATAGTCCTTGTTATGGAAAAGTAGAGAAATTATTTGTTACTGAAAGTTCTTACGTATACGAGTGGGAGAAATTAGCGTTAATTGAAACGATAGATAAACAGAAAGTAGAAATTAAGATAGGAATCAGTGGTTATATCGAATCATTAGAAGTAGTAGAAGGACAAGCTATTGCTGATCAAAAATTATTAATAACAGTAAGGGATGATCTTTTAGTAACAGGCAGTGATTAATGTAAGGGATGTGTATTTTTGCTCTTTTAAATCATTATTTTTACAGTAAATAATTTTAAAAACGCTTACATTAAGTAGATTGGCAAAGTAAAAAGGGGGGATTTATATGATGGATCAAAACCAAGGATTAAAAAGAGAGTTGAAAAGCAGGCACATATTTATGATTGCACTCGGTGGAGTTATTGGTACAGGACTTTTTTTAGGGTCAGGTTATACAATTCATGAAGCTGGACCTGGAGGAGCAATTGTAGCGTATCTTGTCGGTGGATTTGTAATGTACTTAACGATGCTCTGTTTAGGAGAATTAGCTGTTGCGATGCCTGACGCAGGGTCTTATCAAACGTATGCGACAAAGCACATTTCCCCTGCAGCGGGTTATGTAGTGGGATGGATGTCGTGGTTAAACTGGTCTGCTACGATAGGCATTGAATTAATTGCAGTTAGTATTTTGATGAAACGCTGGTTTCCCGATGTACCGTCATGGATTTGGTGTGTAGTGTTCGCAGTACTGCTCTTTGCTATTAATGCGTTATCTTCAAAAAGTTTTGCGGAAGTGGAATTTTGGTTTGCAAGTATTAAAGTAATTACAATCATTGCATTTATTATTTTGGGCGGGGCAGCAATGTTTGGGTTTCTAGATATGAAAGGAAATGAACCGGCGCCAATGTTCTCTAACTTTACTGATTATGGTGGATTGTTTCCAAATGGATTATCAGCAATTTTAATTACGATGATTGCAGTTAATTTTTCTTTCCAAGGAACAGAATTAGTTGGTATTGCAGCTGGGGAGAGTGAAAATCCAGAGAAAACGATCCCGAAGGCAATTAATAATACAGTTTGGCGTATACTTGTTTTCTTTGTACTATCTATTTTTATTCTTGCTGGACTATTCCCTTGGCAGCAAGCAGGAGTGATAGAAAGTCCATTCGTAGTTGTATTTGATAAAATTGGTATTCCTTATGCAGCAGATATTATAAATTTCGTTATTATTACAGCAGTACTATCCGTTGCGAATTCAGGATTATATGCAACTTCTCGTATGCTATGGTCTATGTCTAATCAAGGAATGATTAGTCCTATTTTTGGTAAGTTATCTAAAAACGGTGTTCCTATTTATGCATTGATTGTAAGCACAATTGTAGGTTGTCTCTCATTACTATCAGGTATTTATGCGGAAGACACAGTTTATTTATGGTTGCTTTCTATCGCTGGATTCGGAGCGATACTAGTTTGGGCATCTATTGCTTTATCAAACTTATTAGCTAGAAGGTCATACATGAAGCAGGGCGGGGATGTTAAGGACTTGAAATTTAAAACACCATTGTATCCATTTGTACCACTTCTTGCATTAACATTAAATGTAACAGTTATAGTTGCTATGGCCTTTATCCCCGAGCAAAGAATGGCGTTATATTGTGGTATTCCATTTATGATCATTTGTTTACTGTTTTACCGTGCCACAAAAAATAAGGGAAGTAAAATAGAACATGTTGAAAAAGTAAATACAACAGAAGCAGAAAGTTTATAAAGCTATTAGAAACTGATGCAAAAAAGAGACTGTAACATTGTAAACAGTCTCTTTTTTTGTGACAATAAAGCTGGGAACATTCTATGTATGCAAAGGGGAATTAGTGATGAATCCGGAAGTTTCACAGTTATTAAAACAAATAGATTTAAGGAAAGAGGAATTGCTAGAACTTACAAAAACATTAATTCGTTTTGAAACACCAGCACCGCCAGCGAGAAATACAAATGAAGCGCAAGAATTTGTTGCAGAGTTTTTAAGAAAACGAAATTTTAGTATTGATAAATGGGATGTATATCCGAATGATCCGAATGTTGTTGGGGTAAAAAAAGGGATAAAAAGTGACTCATATAAAAGTCTTATTATTAATGGACATATGGATGTAGCCGAAGTGTCAGCAGATGAGGCGTGGGAAACAAATCCATTTGATCCATTTATAAAAGATGGCTGTTTAATTGGACGTGGCGCAGCAGATATGAAAGGTGGGCTGGCTGGAGCGCTATTTGCCATTCAACTTTTACAAGAAGCTGGTATTGAATTACCTGGAGATTTAACTTTTCAATCGGTAATTGGAGAAGAAGTTGGAGAAGCAGGTACACTTCAATGCTGCAAAAGGGGTTACGATGCTGATTTTGCAGTAGTAGTGGATACGAGTAATTTACATATGCAAGGACAAGGCGGTGTCATTACTGGATGGATTACAGTGAAAAGTCCACAAACGTTTCATGATGCAACGCGCAGACAAATGATCCATGCTGGAGGACGTTTATTTGGAGCGAGTGCGATTGAAAAAATGATGAAAATTGTACAAAGCTTACAAGAATTAGAGCGCCACTGGGCAGTTATGAAAACATATGAAGGCTATCCATCTGGAACAACAACAATTAATCCAGCTGTTATTGAGGGAGGAAGGCATGCGGCGTTTATTGCGGATGAGTGCCGATTGTGGATAACAGTGCACTTCTATCCGAATGAAACACATGAACAAATAATAAACGAAATTGAAGAGTATATTGGAAAGGTGGCAGCTGCCGATCCATGGTTAAGTGAAAATCCGCCACAATTTAAGTGGGGCGGAGAATCAATGATTGTAGATCGTGGTGAAATTTTCCCTTCATTAGAAGTAGATAGTGAACATAAAGCTGTAAAAAAACTTAGCTCAGTACACGAGTCTATTCTATCAAAAAATGCAATTTTAGATATGTCTGCAACGGTAACTGATGGCGGTTGGTTTAGTGAGTTTCACATTCCAGCGATTATATATGGACCAGGTACATTAGAAGAAGCGCATTCTGTAAATGAGAAAGTTGAAATTGAACAGTTAATTGAATTTACAAAAGTGATAACAACATTTATATATGAATGGTGCCACACGAAAAAATAGATTTGTATAGTAAAATCGTACGAGTATGTATACTTGTACGATTTTTTAGTGAACTATTTCAGAGTTGAATATAAACAACTGAAATAGTTCTTTATTTTGCTATGTCTTTCGTTTCATTTCAAGTAATTTCTCTTTTGCTAATTCAACGGCAATCGCATCATCTAAATAGCCAATTGGAAAGAGATAGTCGGGAATAATATCTGTCGATAATATGAAATAAAGTAATGCGCTCCCAAGAACTGCACGTTCTTCTTTTGAAATGGTTTCATTACAAAATTGTTGATACATATCTGTTAATTGTTCAATAAAAGGACCAGCACTATCAATTTGCTCTAATTTGCTTGCAAAACTGTCATGAATACGTTTTTCGCCTTCTGTTGTCTGGGCATAGCGTTCGTAATTTTCGAGTTCTTGTTTTACGCGAGTTGTAGTGTAATCGAAATCGAATAAGTTAGAGGATTGTAAAGTTTGTTGAATGGTATCAAGAGATGTGTACATATCCGTTTTTTCTTTATTAATGTGAGGAGAATCAGGGTACATTTCATCAAATAACAATTGGGGTGGAACTTGAAGACATTCTGCAAATTTTTGTAGATGTTTTTGTTTTGGCGGTTGTTTGCCATTAATAATTCTTGAGACTGTTGCAGGATCAATATTTGTAAGTATTCCTAGTTGGCGCATAGATAAGGCGCGTTCTTTTAAAAGTTTTTTTATTAATTTACCAAGCCGATCATTCGGGTTTTCATTAGCCATAGTGCAGGCACTCCTTTTTTAGTGTTGAAAAAATGTTGAACATTTATTACAAGTATATGAAACAGACAGGCACAGTTGCTCAACATTTTCATAATATGCATTGAAAAGTGAGAAAAAGGGGTGACTATTTATGAGTACGGTAGGCTTATTTTCAATTTTTTTAATTGGGATCGCTTCTAATTTAGATAATGCAGGTGTTGGAATTGCGTATGGCATTCGTAAAATTCGTATTTCATGGTTTAACAATTTTATCATCGCATTCTTTGGGTTTTTATTTACTTTACTAGCTGGATTTTTTGGGAAATGGATTGCGTTATTTATTTCAGAGTTTACAGCAAACCTGATTGGAGCAATCGTTTTAGGGATAATCGGGGTGTTTATTTTATGTCAGCCTTTCTTGAGTCAAAAAAATACTGTAGGTTCTAAAGGTGATAATGTACTTATGGGAATTTTACGTGATCCAGAAAAAGCAGATTTTGATGGCTCTAAAACAATTAGTTTTTCTGAAGCACTTGTTTTAGGAGTTGCATTATCTATTAATAATATTGCAGGTGGGTTTGATGCTGGGGTAACAAATTTAAATCTTTGGCTTACAGCGACTATTTCTGGGGTGTTTAGTTTTATTTGTATTAGTGGTTTTGCGTATGTAGGAAAACGATTTTTAGCAGAATACTTAGGGAAATGGGCGACAGTTATCGCAGGAGTGTTATTAATTCTTATTGGGATCGATCAGTTGTTGTAAGGAGAGTAGAAAACAAGGTTCGAGTATTTCCTTGGAAATACAGCAAGGGATTGCATATATCGACGTACTTTTCTCCATACTAATACGGATTTCTTTTAAGAAAGGGGGATTTGTATGGGACGCGGGAAAGCATTTGATCATAAGAAAAAAGGGCATGATCATCAACCACCTAAAGGTGCGTTCATTCATAAAGATGTAAATGAACATACTTTGGAAGAGGAAGAGCTACCAGTAAATATTGAGGCGTATAAAAATAGTTTAAAAAAACATTAAAAGCACCTACATAGGTGCTTTTTTACCGTATATCTTCAATTAATTGTTCCGATTCTTCATGCATACTGTACTCACTTAATACTTGAATGCAAAGCCACTTTAATTCCTCAATCGTATGCTCAAGTTCTTCAGGAAGCACATGATAAATGTCTTCAAGTCCCATCCCGAAATGAATAAGTTCAAGTACTTGATCATCGATGTTCCGATCCATTAATAATTCAAGTACTTCTAAATTGAATATGTATCGGTGAGCTTCGTCGAGTGAAACAACTTTTAACTTCAAGCTTTCTACAATACTCAATATAAAAAGAAGGATTGTTTTTTCAAGAACAGGTTGTTTTCCCATTTGAAATATTAGTTTCATCTTTCACACCTCCACATATAGCGCTAGGTTGTACTATATTATTCAGGAGGGGGGAACAAATATGCATGATATAGAGAAACTTTCAGCACTGTTTTTGTAAGAGGATGGATAACTGACAAAAGTGAGGTTTTAGTGAAATAAAAAATCCTGCTAGTATAGCAGGATAACTCGCGATTAAAAAATACTCCAGCCTTCTTGAGCAGAAAGAAGTTCAAGAATTTTAAAACCAGCAATACTATTTCCGTTTGCATCTAAAGCTGGTCCGAAAATGCCGATTCCCATATCGCCTTTTACGCAGCCGAAAATACCACCCGCTACACCACTTTTTGCAGGGATACCAACGCGTATTGCAAATTCACCAGATTCGTTATACATACCACATGTGACCATAAATGTTTTGCAAATTTTTGTAATATGTTTAGGGATGATTTGTTTCTTTTTATATGGATCATATCCATCCATTGCAAAAATTAAGCCGATACGTGCTAAATCGATGCAGTTTACTTCAACTGCACATTGACGAGTATATAAATCCATAAGTTCTTCAATATCACAATCGATAATTCCGTTTTGTTTCATATAATAACAAAGTGAACGGTTTAGATAAGCTGTCTCTAATTCTGAATCGGCAACTTTAGAGGAATAATTAATAGTAGGATTATCTGTTATTTCACGTACAAAATGAAGAATACGTTCCATTTTTTCCTCGTTATCTTTTCCTGCTAACATGCTTGTAATAGCTAATGCTCCTGCATTTATCATTGGATTAAGGGGTTTGGACGGACTTGTCGTTTCTAACTTAATAATAGAATTAAATGGGTCACCCGTTGGTTCCATTCCAACTTTAGAAAATACATATTCTTCGCCACGCTCTAAAAGGGCAAGGGCAAGTGTAATTACTTTGGAAATACTTTGAAGAGTAAATAGTGTTTGTGAGTTGCCTGCATGGATATATTCTGTTTCTTTATGGAAAATGGCAATCCCTAAATCGTCTGGATTTGCATTTCCTAGTTCGGGGATATAAGTAGCAAGTTTTCCTTTTTTCGTATATGGTTTTACTTGTTCTAACAACTGTTGTAAGTTGTTTGTTTCAATGCACTGCATAGTACCAACGCTCCTATTTTGAATTAACTAAGTTTACTTTTCCCGATATGCTCGGAAATAAATAATAACATGAAAAAGTGGAATGATAAAACGAAAGTTTAATGTGCTATAATAGGTCTTTCGTTTCGAGTATTCTGTATTTTAAAAAGGAGAATTTTCCTTTTATATAACAGTTTGGAAATAGGAGATTTATCCATAAAAAGTTCAGAAATAAAAACTACACATCTATACAACTATATGTTATTATGGTTATGTAATAGAAAGCGTTTTCTAAAGCGTACTTATAATGATAACGATTTCATAAATTTAATTAGGGGGAATTAAAATGTTGCAGTTTTTACAACGTATTGGTAAAGCTTTAATGCTTCCGATCGCAGTACTACCAGCAGCAGGATTATTGCTTCGTCTAGGACAAGAAGACGTATTAAACATTCCTGTTATGGCACAGGCCGGTGCAGCAATTTTTGATAATTTAGCACTTATTTTTGCAATTGGTGTTGCAATCGGTTTATCTATTGACGGTAGTGGTGCAGCTGGTCTTGCAGGTGCAATTGGTTATTTAGTTATGAAGAATACAACTAATGCTTTAAGTGTTACTTACTCAACAGCAGAACTAAATGATAAATTAAAAAGTGTTCAAGATTTAGTCGGTTCAGTAGATCCAACTAAATTAGCGGATACGATGAATAAAGTTTCTAAAGCAGCAGCTTTGACGCCCAAAATAAATATGGCCATACTCGGTGGTATTATTGCCGGGGTTATCGCTGGATTACTATACAACAAATTCCATAAGATTAAACTACCAGAATGGTTAGGATTCTTCGCTGGAAAACGTTTCGTACCAATCATTACTTCTATTGTAATGCTTCTTTTAGGATTAGTATTCGGTCAAATTTGGCCAACAATCCAAACTGGTATTGATGCAGTATCACACGGTATCGTAAACTTAGGTTCAATCGGTGCAGGGTTATTCGGATTATTAAACCGTTTATTAATTCCAATCGGTTTACATCACGTAATGAACACATATTTCTGGTTTGTACTTGGTGACTTTACAAATGCAGCTGGTGATCTTGTTCATGGTGATATTGCTCGCTTCTTTGCAAAAGATCCATCAGCGGGTATGTTTATGACTGGTTTCTTCCCAGTTATGATGTTTGGTTTACCAGCAGCTTGTTTCGCAATGATTGCGGCTGCTAAACCAGAAAAACGTAAAGCAGTTACTGGTATGTTAGCTGGTTTAGCGTTAACTTCATTCTTAACTGGTATTACAGAGCCAATCGAATTCTCGTTCATGTTCTTATCACCAGTATTATATGGTGTGCATGCAGTATTAACAGGTCTTTCTTTATTCATAACAACATCACTTGGCATTCGTGATGGTTTCACATTTAGTGCAGGTGCTATTGATTATGTTATTAACTTTGGTATTGCAACAAAACCTGTATTATTAGCAGGTATCGGTTTAATTTATGCAGCAATTTACTTTGCAGTATTCTACTTCTTAATTAAGAAGTTCAACTTAAAAACTCCAGGTCGTGAAGATGACGATGAGTTAGTTGAAGGTGCGGATGCACCAGTTGCAGGTTCAATTGGTGAAACTTACGTAGCAGCTTTAGGCGGAAAAGAAAACTTAACAGTTATTGATAACTGTGCAACACGTCTACGCTTACAAGTGAAAGATGCTGGTCAAGTAAACGAAGCGGCACTAAAACGTGCGGGTGCAAAAGGTGTTATGAAATTGAGTGACACAAGTGTACAAGTTATCGTAGGTACAAATGTTGAATCTGTTGCCGATGATATGAAAAAACACGTATAAATAATTAGATAAGAGGATATCCAAAAAAATTGATAACATCAGTTTTTTAGAGGATATCCTCTTTTTTTATGTTGAAAATTTAACGGGAATCTTACTTTTGTAAATTTTCTTTTTCTTTTTTGTATATATAGGTTGGTAATATGTGCAGTGCGTGATAAAGTAGGGATGATATAGAATGGATTATCCATAATCTACTAAAATGAAACTTTAGTAGAGGAAGTAAATTATTGGTGAGTAAGGGGAAAAAAGCAATTATGGATCAGGAAAAAAATAATGCGAATGGGAAAGCACATCAGCCGATTGTATACATAAAAAGGACAATCATTCTCGTCTTACTATTATCACTTGTATATTTCATGTATACAAAAATTGTTGCGCATAATAAGAAAGAAGAAACTTTAAAAGCGGCAGCAGAAATAAAGAAACAAGAAGAGCTAAAAAAGAAAGAAGAAAAAAAGAAACAAGAAGTACAGAAGCAAAAACAAAAAGAGCAGGAAGAACAAGTGAAGCAAGCGCAAGCTGCGGAGCAGCCTGCTGAAGGACCACCTCAAGAAATTAATGAAAACGCTCAATTGGACCAGTATTTACAAAACGCAGGATTTAGCGGGACAGCTGTTATTGTGAAGAACGGAAAAGTTCTTCTGAATAAAGGGTACGGTATGGCAAATAAAGAGCAGCAAGTACCGAATAATTCAGAGACGACTTTTTATATTGGCTCTATTTCAAAGGCGTTTGTAGCAACTGCTATTATGCAATTGAAAGATCAAAATAAATTACAAGTAGAAGATACTGTTGCGAAGTATATTCCAGATTTTCCACAAGGTAATAGTATTCAGCTAAAACATCTATTAACACATACATCAGGGATTCCCGAATATGAGCAAGGAAAAGAAGATATTTCTCATGAAGAACTGATAAAGCGAATAGGAAATCAAAAGCGTATTGGTGGTCCAGGAGAGAAGTGGAAGTATTCCGATTCGAACTACTCTATACTTGCATACATTGCCGAAAAGGTAAGTGGACAGTCGCTTGAAGAATATATTAAACAACATATTTTTGCTACTGCTGGTATGAAACATTCTGGTTTTGGCACAGCGTTAGAACAAACAAGATTCCCATCAACGGGTTATAAAATAGTAAATAATAATATGACAACACCTAATATTCCGAGCATGTCACAACTATATGGTTGTGGTGATATATATACGAGTGCACATGATTTATATTTATTTAACGAAGCGTTATACTCTGGAAAGTTAATTTCAAAAGCGAGTTACGATCAAATGTTTACAGCCGTGAAAAAGGATTACGGATTTGGCTGGTACGTAGACCCAGGAAGCTATTCGAATCACGGTGTAATGCCAGGTTGGAATTGTTTAAATGGATTTAGTAAAAATGGTAGTGTGTATGTTGTTTTATTATCTAACATTCAAAATAACATTAAATCATTTGGTAAAGTGAATAATGACATTTATACGATGTTGCGAAATATTGAAGTGTAAAAAACTATCCTTTTGGATAGTTTTTTTTTGCCCTGAAACAAATATTTCTTTTAGAAAATGTATGCCTTACCTATCACAAAAATATCTATTTTGTATACATTAAGATGTATGGATGTAAAATTTTATAATCTAAAAATAATAGGAGGAGAAGTGTATGTGTCTGTTCAGAAAATATTGGCATAAATTATCAAGATTGTTTAATAGACAATTAAGCTATTTTTTAGATGGTAAATTATTGCCTGCTGTGGAACGACTTTTATTTTCGCAAAACTTTGCAAGGTTTATTCAAAGAAACTCTAAGCAAGCTACGGAAGAATTTATAAAATCAAGCCAATTTCAATCTATTATTTGCAACATTTTAAAAGAATGCAATACATCACCTTTTAAAGAAATTGCAAAGCAGTATTTAGGTAAAAACGTTGAAATTACGGTGACAGTTGGACAATTAACAGGCGTTATTGTAGCAGTCGGTGATGATTTCTTAACATTGCAAGAAGGTATAGGAACTGAAGTTTTATTACCATTTACAAGTATTATATCAATTAAAGAAGTGTAAGAAAGGAGAGCTATATATGTTATTTACTGATGAATTACGTAACCATGTTGGTGAATTAGTGCAAGTTGTGACAGCTGTAGAAATTGTTACAGGCATTCTTTTATCTGTGACAGATGGGGCGGTAAGTGTTCGTACTTCTCCTTCTTATGGACCACCGGAAGATGTAATTGTGCGTACTCCTATTATTGCTTATGTTCGCTTGGAAGGGTAAGCGTGATACAAGTATGAGAGTATCAGTTGTTATTCCAGCGCACAATGAAGCGAGTACTTTATCACAAGTTTTAGTAGAAGTGGAGAAGCTCAAGCCTTACGAAATTATTGTAGTAGATAATGGCTCGACAGATGGAACGAAAGACATAGCGTTACAACATCATTGTCACGTGATTTATTATAAACATTCTCTTGGCAATGATGTTGGACGGGCTATTGGAGCTAGAGAAGCAAAAGGTGAAATTGTTTTGTTTTTAGATGGTGATATTGTTATTGATAGTAAAGAGTTACAACGTTTCGTGAAAGGAATTCGACAAGGGCATCAAATTGTTGTGAATAATTTAACATGGTCGGTTTATTTAAAGATGAGACCACATTATACGACAGTTGGAAAGTTCATGTTGAATCGTTATTTGAATAAAAAGGAGCTTGTTGTTGGATCTTTAATTGCAATTCCACATGCGATGAGCAGGGAAGTTATCGAGAAACTTGGGTGGTGGAATTTAGCAGATCCAGCACTATTTCAAGCGATAGCGATGTCTAGAGGAGTAGATATTGTTGATACGGCTTCGGTCGATGTAATTCACACAAATAAGGTTCGTTCTGTGCATACAGGAACATCACCTGGTTCTCCTTATCCGAAAGCGACTAGCCGTATTATGGGTGATCATTTACGTGCTTTGCAATATGTAATCGAAACATATGGTAAACGCGGCGGTTTTTCGGAGGGAAACAGGGATAGGGAGTTTATAGGGAACTATAAACCAGTTGTATTAAAGAAGGAAAAAGCGAAATATAGTGCGATTATACCAGTGTCAGAAGAAAAAATGACGATAAGATCTGTTATACAAGAAGTGAAAAAAGCAGGGGTAGATGAAATTATTGTTGTCGCGAATGGAGCGGATTTTGAGACTGTTAAACAGGCAAAGCTAGAGAATGTTATTGTTGTTGAATTCGGGGAGGCGCTTGGACATAATGTAGCACGAGCGATAGGTGCCATGCATGCTACGGCAGATATTTGTTTATTCGTTGATGGTGATTTTGTTATTCCAGCAAAAAAACTCACTCCATTTTTGCAAGCTGTTGAAGATGGAAGTGACGTGGTTTTAAATGATTTACAATGCTTATTAGATATGTTTCATCCTGCAGATCCAATTAGTATGGGGAAATATTTTGTGAATTTAGTAGCGAAAAGACCGGATTTATGGAATAACTCATTAACGGCAGTACCACATGCTATGCATAAAAGGGTAATAGAGAAAATAGGATATGACTCGCTTGTTATTCCGCCATTAGCTCAAATGAAAGCTATTTTGGAGGTTTTTTCTATTACAGCAGTAGAATTTGTAGATGTTATAAAAACCAATCGGGTACGCCCGGAGCAACATGGATTTGTAAATGGACGTATTCCGGCATTTGACCGTATTTTCGGTGATCAACTTGAGGCGATTGCTTATCTATTACAATATACAGACGAACGTGGGAGTTTTACAGATGGAGATCGCGATAGAGACACTATTCAACAATTGAGAAAGGAAGAAAAGAATACAGATGAATGCTAGTAGTAAAGTAGCTATTATTGGATTAGGGTATGTTGGTCTTCCTTTAGCAGTCCATTTTGCAGAAAGAGGACATACCGTACTTGGATTAGATAAAGATACTAGAAAAATAGAATCGATTATAAAAGGAGAAAGTTATATTCCAGATGTTTCTTCTAAAGTGTTGCAAAGTTTATTGACTAAAAATAAATTAATAGTAAATACACCAGATAAAGGTATTACTGATTTCCAAAGTAGTGATTATGTTATTGTTACTGTTCCAACTCCAATTAATGAACGAAGAGAACCAGATTTAAGTGCCCTCATTTCAGCTTCGCATTATATACAACAAAATCTCCAAAAAGGACAAACCTTCATTTTTGAAAGTTCCACATATCCAGGCACACTTGAGGAAGTTGTTATTCCTATTATTTCTCAAGCTGGCCAAAAGGTAGGAGAAGATTTCTATATCGGATATTCCCCTGAGAGAATTGATCCAGCAAATAGCCAATATTCAGTTCAATCTATTCCAAAAGTTATTAGTGGACAAACAGAAAAGTGTAAACAAAAAGTACAGGATTTATATAGTACCATTTTTGACGTAGTTGTACCTGTTAGTTCGCCGAAAGTAGCAGAGATGTGTAAGCTATTTGAAAATATTCAGCGCTTAGTTAACATCTCTTTAGTAAATGAGTTAAACACATTATGTGAAAGTTTAGGGATTGATTTTTATGAGGCCATTGAAGCGGCATCTACAAAACCTTTTGGATTTACTCCGTATTGGCCAGGACCAGGGATAGGGGGGCACTGTATTCCCGTAGACCCCTTATATTTTCAATGGAGAATAAAAAAGAATGGGGCAATTAGTCAATTAATTGAGGCGGCACATGTAATTAATGAAGAAATGCCAGAGAAAATAGTACGGAAAGTAAAGGGCATGGTGCAATCACCCGGACTAGTTTTAATTGTAGGAATCGCATATAAGAAAGATGTAAATGATTTGAGAGAATCACCGGCTTTGCCAATTATTCAATTATTAATAAAAGAAGGATACGAGATAAAATACCATGATTCATATATTTCTTCCGCGGAAATTGGAGATAAGGTGTATCAATCTGTTGCTTTGGATGAACAAACAGTTAAAGAGGCAGGTTGTATTTTAATTTTAACTGACCACTCTAATATCGATTGGAAGCTTTTTAAAGGAATGAACCGAGTAATAGATACACGGGGAATTATAAAGAAGGTGATTGTATGAGTAAGAAATGTTTAATTACAGGTGGGGCCGGATTTATTGGATCTCATTTAGCTGAAGAGTTGGTGAGAGGGGGTTATGAAGTCACAATTGTGGATAACTTCTATAAAGGGAAAAATAAGTATCATAATGAGCTAATGAGAGAGATTCGGGTTATTCCAATAAGTGTTTTAGATAAAAATTCTATTTATGAATTAGTAAACCAACATGATGTAGTGTTTCATTTAGCAGCAATTTTAGGTGTTAAAACGACAATGGAAAAAAGTATAGAGCTCATTGAAACGAATTTTGACGGAACGAGAAATATTTTACAAGCAGCATTAAAAGGAAAGAAGAAAGTAGTTTTTGCATCTACTTCAGAAGTGTATGGTAAAGGCAAACCGCCTTTCTCTGAAGAAGGAGATCGATTGTATGGGGCAACTTCTAAAATTCGTTGGAGTTATGCAGTTTGTAAAACGTTAGAAGAAACATTATGTTTAGGATACGCATTAGAAGGGTTACCTGTAACGATTGTTCGTTATTTTAATATTTATGGTCCAAGAGCGAAAGATGGTCCATATGCAGGGGTAATCCCGCGATTTATCCGTGCAGCTTTGCAAGGAGAAGACATTCTCGTATATGGAGATGGAAAGCAGACACGTTGCTTTACGTATGTGAGTGATGCGGTAGAAGCAACAATTCGGGCAATGGATGAGAAGGTAAATGGTGAGATTATTAATATAGGTTCTGAGAACGAACAGAGTATAAAAGAAGTAGCAGAAACAATTAAAAAACTAACGAAATCTTCTTCGAAAATTGTACAAGTTCCTTTTGAGGAAGTATATCCACATGGCTTTGAAGAAATTCCGAATAGAAGGCCGAACGTAACGAAGTTAAGAGAACTTGTTCAATTTCAAGCGACAGTAACGTGGGAACAAGGATTGAAAGAAACTATTAAATGGTTTCGTGAAGAAAACAATGGCTAAGTCGCTATCAGTTATTATTCCTGTAAGTAATGAAGTAGATACGATTTCAGACGTTATTCAATCGGTAAAACCGTTAAATCCAGTAGAGATTATTGTAATAGCAAATGGTTGTAATGATGGTACAGAAGAGGTTGCTGATCGGCTAGGGTGTAAAATAATCAGGCATAAAGAACTATTAGGAAATGATGTTGGGCGTGCAGTCGGCGCAAAACATGCGATAGGTGATGTATTACTATTTATAGATGGGGACTTTGCTATTCCAACTTCCAAATTACAATTGTTTCTTAATCCAATTTTTCATGATCAGACTGACATCGTTTTAAATAATTTGGACGCATTGTTTTTAAAGAAACAAAAACCCCATTCCGTTACAGTGTGGCGTCAAATATTAAATGCAATGTTAGAGCGTGAAGAATTAAAAATAGATTCTTTATTATCTGTACCTCATGCGTTGACGAAAGAAGTCGTCCAAAGTATTGGATATGAATGTTTAGTTAATCCTATTGTAGCTCATTTACGTATAGCACAAAGTAAATGGAGAATTAGCCGTCATTGTGCTATTGATGTTATTACGCCGAATAAATTTCGACCGATTGAACATGCTGCATATGGCACGAGTCTTTCTCACTCTGAAAGACGAATGATAGGTGATCATATAGAAGCAGTTGCAGAACGAATAGTAAGCAGTGATATACGCGGGGGATATTATGATGGAAATAGGAAAAGGAATAGCGTCTATCATACTTTAAGTTTTGAAGATTTTTATCAAGGATGGGGCGTGACATCCAATTTGTATAAAGGAAAGCAACTATCAGTTGTTATTCCTGTACAAAATGAAGAGAAAACAATTGGAAACGTTATAGAAGAGCTTCGTAAAATTGAACCTTTTGAAATCATCGTTGTCGTAAATGGTTCGTCAGATAAAACAGCAACGATTGCAAAAGACAAAGGCGCAACAACCATTGTATATAAAGAAGCCCTTGGAAACGATGTAGGGCGTTCACTTGGAACTTATTTTGCAAAAGGAGAAATTGTGTTATTTATAGATGGTGATTTTGTTATACCAGCTAGTGAGCTATATCCTTTTGCAAAAGCTATAGCAGATGGAAAGGACGTCGCATTAAATGATTTAAATCATTATTTAGATTTAAGAGTACCACTTCATCTTGTAACTGCATTTAAGTATGCACTAAATTTAGCTTGTGATAGAAAGGATTTAGGGGTAGGCTCACTTATTGCGGTGCCTAATGCATTTAGCCACAAGTGTTTGCAAGCAATTGGATATAAATCTTTATTGTCACCTTGTGTAGCACAGGTGAAGGCTCTTCTTTCTGGATTTGAAATTGCATGTGTATGTCGTGTTGAGGTTGATAAGATGAACCGTATTCGTCCCAGTGAACATTTTGCAAAAATAGGTCATCCTCCAGCTGTACTTCGGATTATAGGTGATCATATAGAAGGACTAGAGCAAATAATTGCATTAACAGACAATCGTGGCGGATTCTATGATGGCAATAGAAAAAGAGATGTTTTATAGAAGTAACAAAAAAAGTGTACAACATGTGTACACTTTTTTGTTCTGTTATAAAAACTATAACAGATTAGGAGATAAGAGTATTACAGCTCTACAATGGGTATTGTTCTTATATTACAAAATAGGACTCGTATATAAGGATACCAAAAAAATACAATTAAGGAAAGGGTTAATTTTAAAGACTTTTAAATGAAGTTAACACTATATATATAGTAGTTTGCTCAATATTTCACAAACATGTCACAACTATTTCGTTCACTTTCGTAAAAAAGTAGTATTCTAAGTGTGTAAGCTGTTATATAAAAAATCTTAGTCCTGTACTAATCAAAAATGGAGGAGATTAGGATGACTCAAGTATTAGAAAATGTTAAAAACGCATGGGAAAACTTTAAAGGTGAAAAATGGAAAGCAGAGATTGATGTTCGCGATTTCATTTTAAATAATGTAAACGTTTTCGAAGGAGACGAATCTTTCTTAGCAGAAGCAACTGAAGCAACGAAACAACTTTGGGATCAAGTAATGGATTTAACAACAAAAGAACGTGAAAACGGTGGCGTTCTTGATATGGATACAAAAATTGTTTCTTCTATTACATCACATGACCCAGGGTACTTAAATAAAGATATTGAAAAAGTAGTCGGTTTCCAGACTGATAAACCATTTAAACGTTCTTTACAACCATATGGTGGTATTCGTATGGCAGAACAAGCTTGTGAATCTTATGGATACGAAATGGACAAAGAACTTAGTCGTATTTTTAGAGATTGGAGAAAGACTCATAACCAAGGTGTATTTGATGCTTATACACCAGAAATGAGAAATGCACGTAAATCAGGTGTTATTACTGGTCTTCCAGATGCATACGGTCGTGGACGCATTATCGGTGACTATCGCCGAGTAGCATTATATGGTATTGATCATTTAATTGAAGCGAAAAAAGCTGATTTGAATTTAACTGGTGGTGTAATGAGCGAAGATACAATGCGTTTACGCGAAGAGTTATCTGAGCAAATGCGTGCACTTCAAGAACTAAAACAAATGGCTGCTTCTCATGGTTTCGATATTTCTAAACCAGCAACAAATGCACAAGAAGCATTCCAGTGGTTATACTTCGCATATCTTGCAGCGATTAAAGAGCAAAACGGAGCTGCAATGAGTCTTGGACGTACTTCTACATTCTTAGATATTTACATTGAAAGAGATTTAGCAAATGGTACTTTAACAGAAGAAGAAGTACAAGAAATTGTAGATCACTTCATTATGAAATTACGTCTTGTGAAATTCGCAAGAACACCTGATTATAATGAACTATTCTCTGGTGACCCAACTTGGGTAACTGAATCTATCGGTGGTATGGCATTAGATGGTCGTCCATTAGTAACAAAGAACTCATTCCGTTTCTTGCATACATTAGATAATTTAGGACCAGCTCCAGAACCGAATTTAACAGTTCTTTGGTCTAAACAATTACCAGAGAACTTTAAAAACTACTGTGCGAAAATGTCCATCAAAACATCAGCAATTCAATATGAAAATGATGACATTATGCGTGCTGATTACGGCGATGATTACGGAATTGCTTGTTGTGTATCTGCAATGAGAATCGGTAAGCAAATGCAGTTCTTCGGAGCTCGTGCAAACTTAGCGAAAGCATTATTATATGCGATTAACGGTGGTAAAGATGAAAAATCAAAAGCACAAGTTGGTCCTGAGTACGCACCAATTACTTCTGAAGTACTAAATTACGAAGAAGTTATGCATAAGTTTGATATGACAATGGAATGGTTAGCGGGTCTATATTTAAACACATTAAATGTTATCCATTACATGCATGATAAATATAGCTATGAACGTATTGAAATGGCACTTCATGATACAAATGTTCTTCGTACAATGGCAACAGGTATCGCGGGTCTATCTGTAGTAGCAGACTCATTAAGTGCAATTAAATACGCACAAGTAAAACCAATCCGTGATGAAAATGGTATTGCAGTCGACTTCGAAATTGAAGGGGACTTCCCTAAATACGGTAACAATGATGATCGTGTAGATGAGATCGCTGTAAATCTCGTGAAAACATTTATGAATAAACTTCGTAAACATAAAACATATCGTAATTCCGTTCATACAATGTCAATTTTAACTATTACATCTAACGTTGTATACGGTAAGAAAACTGGTAACACTCCAGATGGACGCCGTACTGGAGAACCATTTGCACCAGGTGCAAATCCAATGCATGGACGTGATACAAAAGGTGCATTAGCTTCATTATTATCTGTAGCTAAATTACCATATGAAGATGCACAAGATGGTATTTCTAATACATTCTCTATTATTCCAAAAGCACTTGGTAAAGAAGATGATGTACAAGTACGTAACTTAGTATCTATGCTTGATGGCTATGCAATAAAAGAAGGCCATCACTTAAATATTAACGTATTTAATCGTGAAACATTAATGGATGCAATGGAACATCCTGAGAAATATCCACAATTAACAATTCGCGTATCTGGTTACGCTGTAAACTTTATTAAATTAACTCGTGAACAACAAATTGATGTAATTAACCGTACAATGCATGAAAGCATGTAAATGAAAAAAGTATCCCTTCGCTTTTAATACATAGCGAAGGGAGGCTGTTTCAATAAAGGAGGAAGTAACATGGTAAAAGGAAGAATACATTCTGTAGAGTCTTGTGGTACTGTTGATGGCCCAGGGATTCGTTATGTCATATTTACACAAGGGTGTTTATTACGTTGTCAATATTGTCATAATGCGGATACGTGGGAAATCGGTAAAGGTAAAGAAATAACAGTTGAAGAAGTGATGCAGGATGTGACATGTTACCTTCCATTTATTGAAGCCTCCGGAGGCGGTATAACAGTTAGTGGTGGAGAACCATTATTACAGCTAGACTTTTTAATTGAGTTGTTTAAAAAGTGTAAAGAGGCTGGTATCCATACAACAATCGACTCTTCTGGTGGTTGTTATTCGGAGGAACCAGAATTCCAAAATAAGCTAGATATTTTAATGGATTATACAGATTTAGTTTTATTGGATTTGAAACATATTGATTCCAAAAAGCATCGTAAATTAACAGGGAAACCAAATGAACATATTTTACAATTTGCTCGTTATTTATCGGATAAGAATAAACCGATTTGGGTACGACACGTATTAGTTCCCGGTGTTACGGATAATGAAGAGGATCTACAAAAACTATCTAGCTTTATTCAAAGTCTGTCTAATGTTCAAAAAGTTGAAGTGTTACCATATCATAAGCTTGGTGTATATAAATGGGAGGCGCTTGGACACAAGTACCCACTCGCAAATGTAGAACCACCTACTGAGAAAAATGTAGAACATGCTAAACATATTTTACAAGCGGTCTAATCCAAATATTGGATTAGGCTTTTTGCTTTCTTTACAATAAAATCTAGAGTATATATTGATAAAAGAGTATACTGAAAGTAGAATATCCATAATTTTGTACGGAATAAGTGGATAAATTTACATAATTGTAAAGGGAAATCAAAATAGTAAAAAGAATTAAGAAGTAAAAGAGTGAGTATCATGGAATAGAGAACATTTGTAAGTTATTGCGAAAGCTCTTATAGGAAAGTATAATGTAAAGATATGAGCACAGATAGGATTAAGGGGTCAATCTTATATGCTTTGCATATCCACGACAGGTACATAGCTGAAAAGGGAATTATTAGAATCTGTTTATGTAATTTTTAAGGAAAATGTTTTTCCTATTGTCGTATATGCAATATGGAGAAACAAAAAGCTAGGAGTGGATTTGTTTGATAAAAAACCCCAAGGTTTTAATATTAACTGCACATTACGGTAATGGTCATGTGCAAGTAGCAAAAACATTAGAACAAACATTTCGCCAAAAAGGAATTGAAGATGTTATTGTATGCGACTTGTTTGGAGAATCACATCCATTTATAACTGACATTACAAAATATCTATATTTAAAAAGTTATACAATAGGAAAAGAATTATATCGTTTGTTTTATTACGGGGTAGAAAAAATTTATGATAAGAAAATAGCATCTTGGTATGCGAACTTTGGAAGAAAACGTTTGAAAACACTGTTACAGGTGGAGAAACCAGATATTGTAATTAATACATTTCCAATTATTGCTGTACCAGAATTGAAAAAACAAACGGGGATTTCAATTCCTGTCTATAACGTATTAACGGATTTTTGCGTGCACAAAATATGGATTCATCGAGAAGTAGATCGTTATTTTGTTGCAACGGATCACGTGAAAGAATTGATGGTTGATATCGGTGTACCTGCGGAACAAATTGTTGAAACAGGAATTCCAATTCGGAGTAGTTTTGAGTTAAAGGTAAATTCAGACATCATATATAATAAATATCAGTTATGTAAGAATAAAAAGATTTTACTAATTGTAGCAGGTGCTCATGGGGTATTAGGAAATGTAAAAGAACTATGCCAATCATTTATGTCAGTGCCTAATTTACAAGTAGTTGTCGTTTGTGGAAAAAATGAAGCTTTAAAACATGATTTATTAAGCTTACAGAAGCAAAATTCCGATGCATTAAAAGTGTTTGGGTATGTTGAAAATATTGATGAATTATTCCGAGTTACTTCGTGTATGATTACGAAACCAGGCGGAATAACATTAAGTGAAGCAGCAGCGTTGCAAGTACCTGTCATTTTATATAAGCCTGTTCCAGGACAAGAAAATGAAAATGCGATATACTTTGAAAAAAAAGGAGCAGCAGTTGTCATTCGCGATGATAGTGAGGTTTTTGCAAAAACAGAGGCATTATTACAAGATGATGTGAAGCTTCTTCAAATGAAAGAAGCAATGAAAAGCATCTATCTTCCAGAGCCAGCTGGCCATATTGTAGATGCAATTTTGGCAGAAAATCATGCAGAACCGCGTCATATACCTATTAAATCACCTGCTCTTGCACAATCTTTTACTTAATATGAAACCCTCTTTGTATATGTAAAGAGGGTTCTTTATTATTTTCAAAGAAAATTCAGCTACTTATCCACAAAAGGATTGCGTTTTCATTAAACAGTAAAGTCGGAATATTAACAACTATATCCACATTGTCCACAATTTTTAGAAAAATATCCACAATTAAAACAGCTGATATATGCTTTAATATAGAAAAATATTAAGTGTTTTTGAAAATTACTAACAATTCCATTGATTTTGTGGATAAAGTTGTCCACAGCAAAAGGACCCTTATGTATAAGGGTCCTTTTTGCTTACTTCTATCAGTCGAGAAAATTATGTAATGAAAATGAATAATTAGGGGGGAAACTTCTAATTATTCATTTTCACTTTAAATGCTTTTCGAGCGATATCCTGCTGCACGATCTGCTTTTTGAAATTCGCGTTGATAGAGAACTTCTTGTGTACTAGATAATGTGTTTTTTGCTTTATCACGTTTCTTTTTATCCATTACAAATCACCTCGTGTCTTAAAGTTACTATTTATCGTTTCCAAAGACATGAGGGGATATACGCATATGGAAAATGTTAATGATTGATTATCATTTCAGAAAATTTAGATTATGCTTCTTTTAATTGATGAGCATCTTGGAAGGGTGTATCTCGCATTGTAGCAAGTGTGTATTGATCTTTTGGAATTTCATATAAGTTATATACTTCTTCGTTTGCGTTAATTTCATCATATACGGCTTTTCTTGTTTCATTTGCTAGATTCACATATTGCAGTTTTTCTGCAGCTTTAATAGAACGAATATTTATTTTACGAATACGCATGAAAATTGTTTCAATATCTAATTCATAGAAAAGTTCACTAAAAAATGAATCTTTTGCCAATTTATTATAGCCTTTTCCATGATATGGTTTGCCAAGCCATGTCCCGAGAAATCCAGCTTTTTCTTGCACATCAAATAAAGTAATTGTTCCGATAGGGTTACCCCATTCATCTAAAATTGTGCGTGAAATTAATTCACCACGCTCTTCAGCTTCAATCGTTTGTTTCGTTAAGAATAAATATTCTTCATAAGAATAAGCCTTTTGACGCACAAAAGGGAAGACAGCTGGATCCACCATTAACTCGTATAGAACGTGGCTGTCGTGTAAGTCGCGTTTTTTCAACATACTAACTCCTCCTCACACGAGGGTAGCATGACGAAAAAACACCCCACCCTCGAAATTTTTATATCAATCTTTAAAAAATTTCGGGGTGGGAATCGAACCCACTAGAACCAGTTTCTAACGCTGGTGGCGCACCATTTGCCTTCCCCATTCATCAATTTGAAAATGATAATCACGACACAAATTGATTATGGTTTCATTCAGTTTATAATCGTATAATACTTTATCTAGTCAAAAAAATAAACTAGTTTTTTTTATTTTTTTTGTAAATTATTTTTCCATCAATCATAGTTAGTACAGGCTTGGCTAAATAATGGAAAGGATGATGAGTCCATAACACGAGATCGGCGTCTTTTCCAACCTCGATGCTTCCAATTCTATCCTCTAAACGCAAATTTCGGGCTGGGAATATGGTGATTCCTTCTAGTGCTGTTTTCTCGTCTAACCCTTCTCTTACTGCGACAGCAGCACAAATATTTAAATACTGAATGGGTGTATAAGGATGGTCTGTTGTTATAGAAACTTCCACACCATTTTTGGATAATATATGGTAAGTATCCCATGTCTTGTTTTTTAGTTCGATTTTAGAACGGCGTGTCAGAGTGGGACCAACTGAAACCTTCAAATTGTGTTTCGAAAGCTCTTCAACAAGAAAGTGTCCTTCTGTACAATGTTCAATACGTAGATCGAGGTTGAATTCCGTTGCAAAGCGTAGCGCAGAACTAATATCATCTGCTCGATGGGCGTGGATACGTACGGGTATTTCACGACGTAATGCTTTTAAAATAGGAAGCATTCGAAAATCAGCTTCGTGCCCGTAGTGTTGTGCTTCATAGAATGATTCCCGAAGTAACCCCATAATCCCCATACGTGTTATGGATTCTTTTGTTCCATTACTATGGACTTTTTTAGGGTTTTCTCCAAAGGCAATCTTTAAACCAGCAGGTTCTTGAATAATCATATGATCAATACAAGTTCCAGCTGTTTTTATTACACAAGTAGTACCCCCGATAATATTTTGACTGCCAGGCATAACGTGAACGGTTGTAATTCCATTTTGTACAGCGTCTTGAAAGGCGATATCGAGAGGATGGATTCCATCTAAAGAACGAATATGTGGTGTTGAAACTTCAGATGTTTCATTGGCATCATTTCCAGCCCAACCAGTACCTTCATCATAGAGACCAAGGTGAGTATGGACATCAATAAAGCCAGGTAAGAGATGGAGTGCTCGTGCATCTATAACGGTCATATCTTGAGTAGGTTGAATAAAAGGTTTGACCTCGGTAATTCGCTCTCCTGTAACGAGTACATCACCTTGAAACTTTGGAGATGTAATAGGGTATACAATGGCTTGTTTGAGCAATATTTTCATAGGTACCTCATTTCTGTTACTTTATAATGCTAATGGAAGTTAAGGGAAAGTAACTGAAAGGTTATTTGTATGGTAATGCTTCGGATCCTAGAAAATGAAAGTTTTAAAAGGGCCCATGTAAAATTGTGTTTTAGAAGTACTACATTGTATGCGAAAGTATATTTTGTAATGCATGGTCTATTGCCGGAAATGTGTATTGGTATCCATGTTTAATTGCTTTACTAGGTAATACATGTTGCCCTTCTAGTACAAGTATGCTCATCTCACCTAATAAGGCGTGAAGCATAAATGAAGGGACAGGCAGCCAATGTGGTTTTCTCGTTGCAGCAGCGATGGTCTTTCCAAATTCCTTCATTCTTATAGGTGTTGGTGCTGTCATATTAAGAGGACCATCAATTTCTTTTTTGTGTATGATGAAATCCATCATACGAACGACATCGTCTATATGAATCCATGATAACCATTGTTTCCCAGAACCAATGGTGCCGCCGATATAGAATTGATAGGGAAGTAACATTTTTGGCAAGGCTCCGCCATCTGCACCTAATACAACGCCAAATCTTGTGTAAATTGTTCTTATTCCGAGAGAACATGCTTTAGCTGCTTCTTGTTCCCATAAAAATACTGTTTCTGCTAAAAAGTCATTTCCGGGAGTTTCTTGTTGCTCAGTAAAAGACTCTATTTCAGATGTTCCGTAGTATCCAATAGCACTTGCATTAATAAATGTATGTGGTTTTTTATGGAGTGCCTGCAATTGTTTAATGAGTCCTTTTGTTGTTTGAATTCTACTGTTTAAAATGGCTTTCTTTTGTTTCTTTGTCCATCTACTATTAATAGACTCTCCGGCTAGATTAATAACTACATCAATAGAAGAGAGGGGGAAGGTTTGTAAATCTGGTGTCCATTGAACATACTGAAGGTTAGGGTCGGAAGTTTCAGTAGTTTTTTTTCGTGTGAGGATGTAAACAGTATATCCTTTTTGAACAAAAAAAGTAGAAAGATATTTACCGATAAAGCCTGTACCACCAGAAATTGCGATTTTCACAAGTATTTCCTCCTCATTATATATATTCTTGAAAAGAAAAAATGTTCCTCGACTATGTTAAAATAATAGAGAGGTGAGAGTATGGCTGTCATTACAAAAATAGAAGTACAAAAACGATCGAAAGAACGATTTAATATTTATATTGATAAAGGCCAAGGTGAAGAATACGGGTTTAGTGTGGATCAAGTAATCTTAATGAAACATGGATTACAAAAAGGCTTAGAAATTGATGAAATAGAGTTAGGAAATATTTTGTACAATGAAGAGGTACAAAAAGCATATTTACAAGCAATCTCCTATTTATCCTATCAAATGAGAACAAAACAAGAAATAGAAGATTTTTTACGAAAAAAAGAAGTGGGACAGGCCATCATCTCTGAAGTCGTTTCGAAATTATTACATGACCGATATATTAATGATAAAGAGTACGCTGTTTTATATACGCGAACGCAAAGTAATGTGAATCGAAAAGGTCCAACTGTTATTAAAAGAGAGTTGTTAAATAAAGGTGTTCAAGATTTACTTATTATGCACAGTTTACAAGAATATCCGAAGGAAAAGCAAATTGAGAATGCCTTGTTTCTCATAGAAAAGAAGAAAAAATCTTATCAAAAGCATTCTTTTTTACAAATGAAGCTAAAGTTAGATGAGATGCTTGTTCGAAAAGGATATTCTAGAGAAGTAATTCAAATTTGTTTGGAAGAATTGAAAGACGAAAGAGATGACGAAAAGCAACAAGAAGCGTTACACTATCATGGAAATAAATATTATGAGAAATATAAGAAGCATGATGGATGGACATTTGAAAACAAGATGAAACAAGCGTTATATCGAAAAGGATTCTCTATTGATGAAATTGAGATATTTTTGCAAATGAAACGCGAAGAGGAATGAGGAGAATAAGATGAATATGCCAAAACGCTACAGTGAAATGACACCGCATGAGCTAAGGGAAGAAATTGGCGCTTTGAGGGAGCAAGCAGTAAAAGCTGAGCAGCTTGGGATTGTCAATGAATTTGATGTATTAATGAGAAAAATGGCAATGGCTCGTGCTTATATGACGGATATAAACAAGTTCCGTATTGGTGAAATATATGAATTAGCAGAAGAACCTGGTGTATTATTTAAAATTACGTATTTCAATGGGGTATTTGCTTGGGGATATAAGCAAAATGATAATGAAGAGATTGGCATACCAATTTCCTTATTGCAAGAAAAATAAAAACCAGAGAGCACATATCTCTCTGGTTTTCATCTTTGGTAGGCGTTAAAGGAGATAGGAGATTCTAAAATTGGCGTTTTTTACATTCATTTGCCAATATAATGAGAGACTGGGTTTGTTGCGTCTGTCCGTTAACTTGCGCTTTCGCATGTTTTGGACGAGTCCACGTATGGTTAAATAATTCAGAACGACTATCTAAGCGATCACGGTAGCTCATCTTTATCACCTCGTGTAGGAAGTTAATTTAATTTGTACTACTCTTCCTGCTGATTTGCAGCACGCATACGTTCTTGTGGGTGCGTGTTAATTGTGCCGTTAGGTCGCTTCGAAGCGAAGCGTGATTTCGCTTTCGGCTGACCGTCGATTTTGCTGTTGTTTTTTGACTCAGACCAAAATTCGGCTTGTTTACCCATTGCGAACGCCCTCCTCCTCATCAGTTGATACCTCTTTAAGAAGTATCACTTATAGAATGTGCAAAACAGAAGAAACTATCCTTTAGAAATGAAGGGATAAATAGGTAAAAGGAGATTAGAACATGAATGATATTTATGAAGCATTAACGAAAGAATTATTAGACAAGAATGACAAGCTTTCTTACGGACAAGCTCGTGCATGGGTTGAATTACTTTGGGAAGATTTTCAAACAACTTATGCAAAATCAGGGCGTTATCAAGGTGAGGAAATGACTGAGCAAGTGGTACGATCATGGATTAATAATCATGGTGTACGCCTTCATGAAATGCGTACAAACAATCCGAAGTATAGTCATTTAATTAATCAAGAAGATCATTTGAAACATTAAAAAAAGCGACTTGAGTCGCTTTTTTTAATGTGGAAGTAATTCCAGTTTTTTTCGAAGTTTTTCTTCACTAAAAATCCATCCCGTATAGGAACTAATAATATTTAAATTATGGTCGAGCTGAACAATCGCGACAAATGGATAATAATCTTTACTTCGATACCGTAAATCAATGAATCGTACTTCGTAATAATGATCATGATCAAAAATATCCCAGCGATATACAGGAGAGAAAGATAGGAAGGCCGAGATGTTTTCATCTTGTTTAGCTGCTCGCATAATATCATTGTCTGGGAACGGTACCCGATCGAACTTGTCATATATCATGATGTTACCACGGTGCCATCTCGCAACGTAGTAATAATCAGCTGTAACGACTGCTAAATGATAATGATAAAATCGGTAAGAAGGAGAAATGATAATCTTTTCGACATTTTTGAAACGTTTGTGTACAACGCTTCTTATATTTCTGTGCATCATAATTCGTCCGATATAGTAAACAATCATTAATATATATGCTGCTAAGGCAGTGTATCCTTTATGAGAACCGACGAGCATGCAAGCAATTGCAAGTATATGGATAAAGAAAATTACGGTATCGAATGTATTAATCACGCCGAGTGCGACCCATTTTTTTGTGAAAGGCCGTAATGCTTGTGTACCATAGGCGTTGAAAATATCTACAAAGACGTGAAGGAAGACTGCAATAAATGACCAAAGTAGTAGATGAAGATATGGAGCGTTTGAAAAGAAGGCGAAAGAGATGCCACTTATAAGGAATGACCAAAGAATTACCGCGGGAATGGAATGAGTAACTCCGCGATGATTTCTTATATATTTAGCGTTATTACGCAATTTTAAAACTGTGTCAATGTCAGGAATGTTGGAACCAGCAATTGTAGCAAGCATAACAGCTTGTGGGCCAATATCACTTTGTGCTATGGCTGGGTCTAATGTTGCTAAGCTACCTAAAGTGATACCCATAACAAGGTGAGTGGCTGTGTCCATAGAAATCCACCTCCGTTTTTTATTAATGTAACTCTTTTTATTCGATACCTCAAGTCCTTTGCCTTCAATTTCCTATGCCATCTTACTTAAATTTTTTCCTAAAATCTTTATAATAGTACTTATATGCAAAAAAATGAGGGGGATCAAATTTGACACTTGAAATACTAAAAAATTTTAATATAGAGCAGTTTCAAAATGATTTAATTGGTTGGTTTGAAGAGGAGCAGCGCGACTTACCATGGAGAAAAAATAAAGATCCATACCGCGTTTGGGTTTCGGAAATTATGTTACAGCAAACAAGAGTAGAAGCTGTAAAACCATATTACGCAAATTTTATGGGGAAGTTTCCTACACTTGAAGCGTTAGCAAACGCAGATGATGAAGAAGTATTAAAAGCATGGGAAGGTTTAGGATATTATTCTAGAGCGCGAAATTTACACGCGGCTGTAAAAGAGGTAAAAGAAGTATATGGCGGAATAGTACCGAGTGATGTAAAGAAAATTGAAAAGTTAAAAGGAGTAGGACCATATACAAAAGGTGCTATTTTAAGTATCGCATATGGTATACCAGAGCCAGCAGTTGACGGAAATGTTATGCGTGTATTATCTCGCATTTTATCAGTATGGGATGACATTGCAAAACCAAAGACTAGAAAAGTGTTTGAAGAGATTGTGCGTGAAATTATTTCGAAAGAAAATCCATCTTATTTTAATCAAGGTTTGATGGAGTTAGGTGCATTGATTTGCATTCCCAAAAATCCATCTTGCTTACTTTGTCCTGTACGTGAGCATTGCAGAGGATATGCTGAAGGTGTTCAAAAAGAACTACCAGTAAAAAGTAAAGCGAAAGCTCCTACAATGGTACCTATTGTTTCAGGAGTACTTCAAACTGAAGATGGTCGTTACGTTATTAATAAACGTCCAAGTAGCGGATTATTAGCTAATATGTGGGAGTTTCCGAATATTGAACTTGGCGAAGGGATTCGAAGTCAGAAAGAACAGCTTATAGATTATATGAAAGAAAAGTTTGAGCTTTCGATTTCTATTGATGAGTACGCAATGAATGTACAACATACATTTACTCATCGTACTTGGGATATATTTGTATTTTACGGAAAAGTAACCGGTGATATTGTTGAAACAGATACATTGAAACTTGTATCGAAAGAAGCATTTGAGCAGTTACCTTTCTCTAAATCGCATCGTACGATTTATGAGAGTTGTGTTGAGAAAATTACAATGCAATAAACAAAAAAGTGTTCCCTAAATTGGGAACACTTTTTTAATCGTAAGAAATTTTTGTCCCATGAGTCCAACTGGCATCACCTTCTTGTAAGCCGCCCCTTGATTCGATCTCTATTACAATTTCTTTATAAATACTTTGCCCTTCCGCATTTAAATAGGGCAAAATCTGTTGTAATGAATGATGAAAATAAGCTAATTCATCTTCTTTCCATTCATTTTTTGAAAGCATCGTTAGTTCAGTCATATCGCGTCCTATATACATACTTCCACCTCCATTTCCTATAGTTTGAATGAGTAACAAAAGTTATATGCGGAAATTTAAAAAAAGAAAATTACGGATAGCTTCTAAATAAATTGGTTACATTATTGGTTGTGGAGGTGAGAAAGATGAGTAAAAAACAACAAGGTTATAACAAAGCAACTTCTGGTGCTAGCATTCAAAGTACAAATGCTAGTTATGGTACAGAGTTTTCAACTGAAACAGATGTACAAGCTGTAAAACAAGCAAACGCACAATCAGAAGCAAAGAAAGCACAAGCTTCTGGTGCACAAAGTGCAAACGCTAGTTATGGTACAGAATTTGCAACTGAAACAGACGTGCATTCTGTGAAAAAACAAAATGCTAAGTCAGCTGCAAAACAATCACAATCTTCTAGCTCAAATCAGTAATGAAAGAAAAACACTTCTCCAATTCGAGAGAAGTGTTTTCTTTGTGTGCGGGTCATTGTAATGAAAAGAAAGTGAACGACATAACTTCTAATAAGTCAACAAATGTTGTCAAAGGAGAAGGAAGTTAAAGATTAGAAATATGTAATTAGGAATAATAACTGATGAATAAGTCCAAAAGGGGGTAAGTAATGAACGATTTTGATAAGTTGGTAGGGGAGCAATTAGAAACGATGGATGAGTTGTTAAAGTTACAAGCACATCTAGAGAAGTATCAACAAATTGAAATGAATGAAAAAGATACGTGCGATAAAAAAGAACTGCATTTTATCCGTCAGGAAATATATAGAACAGAAGTAGCGTTGAAGATGTTACATGAGAAATTTGAAGAACAAACGAATAGTGTAATCCAATCTTTTGCAACTGAAAAAATGATTTCAAATTTAGGATAAGATATATTATTGCCTTCAGGTGAAAAGTCCTTCAAATAGAGAGGGGCTTTTTCTATTACATGTCCTCGTTTATAAATAATACAGTATAATCCTTGTTTTCTGAGAAGATTGGGTATTATTGTATTCAACGATAAACCTCCTGCATATTCAGTGTGGAAAATAGAGTCTTATCCCTTTAGTTTTAAAATTTTGACAAAAAAGTTATAATAGAAGAAAAGTGAATGCCGTTCAAAGGGCATTTGCAGTTGAAAGAAGGGAGCATATATGGGATTTCCCAAAGAAGGAGAAAAAGTACAAATACATAGTTATAAACATAATGGCTCCATTCATAGAATGTGGGAAGAAACAACAATTTTAAAAGGGACACAGAGTCTTGTGATCGGAGCGAATGATCGTACAGTAGTTACAGAATCGGATGGCCGAACATGGATTACGCGTGAACCAGCAATTTGTTATTTTCATGCCAACTATTGGTTTAATGTGATTGGGATGCTTAGGGAAGAGGGCGTATATTATTATTGTAATTTAAGCTCCCCTTTTGCGTATGATTCTGAAGCATTAAAGTATATTGATTATGATTTAGATATTAAAGTGTATCCAGATATGACATATACGCTTCTAGATGAAGATGAGTATGAAAAACATAGTCAAATTATGCAGTATCCACCTGTTATCGATACAATTTTAAAACGAAATGTAGCACATTTAACACAGTGGATTCATCAAAGAAAAGGTCCGTTCGCACCAGACTTCGTAGATATGTGGTATGAACGATATTTAATGTACAGAAATTAAAACAAACCTGCAGGGGGCTTCCCGGCAGGTTTGTCCTATTAGAGGGGGGATTATGTGCAGGGCATAAAAAGATATTTACAATTTGTTAAACCATATCGATGGCTTATCGCTATTACAATTATTATTGGACTAGTTAAGTTCGGTATCCCACTTATTATGCCGTGGTTATTAAAGTATATTATCGATGATGTAATTCAAGGCGGAGGTTCACTTCAAGATAAAACATCTCAATTAATAACAGCGATTGGAATTGCTTTTTTTATTTTTGCGGTATTAAGACCACCGATTGAATATTATCGTCAATATTTCGCACAGCGTATCGCAAATACAATACTGTATGATTTGCGGAAGCATATTTTCGGTCACTTACAAAAGTTAAGTTTACGTTATTACTCCAATACAAAAACAGGAGAGATTATTTCGCGTGTCATCCATGATGTAGAACAAACGAAGGATTTTGTAATTACTGGTTTGATGAACGTCTGGTTAGATACTGCAACAATTGCTATTGCCATCATTGTTATGTTTTCTATGAATATAAAATTAACATTTGTTGCGTTATTGATTTTACCTATTTATGTAATTGCAGTGAAATATTTTTTCGGACGTCTTCGGAAATTGACGAAAGAGCGTTCACAAGCGTTAGCGACGATGCAAGGGTATTTGCATGAACGTATTCAAGGAATGCAAGTGACACGTAGCTTTGCGTTAGAAGAGTATGAGGGGAAGCAGTTTGAAAAAAGAAATAATGAATTTTTAACGAAAGCATTAACCCATACAAGTTGGACGGCGAGAACATTCTCGGCAGTAAATACGTTAACAGATTTAGGTCCGTTACTTGTGATTGGTTTTGCAGCATATGAAGTAATTCAAGGGCAGTTAACGCTAGGGACGATGGTAGCTTTTGTTGGATATATGGATAGTTTATATAGTCCGCTTCGCCGCCTTGTTAATTCATCTACAACATTAACACAATCTTTTGCATCGATGGACCGTGTGTTTGAACTGTTAGATGAAAAATACGATATTGTTAATGTGCCAAATGCGGTACAAACGAAAAAATTAAATGGAGAAATTGTATTTGATAATGTTTCTTTTCGTTATAATGCAGATGAAAAAGAGATATTACACAACTTGTCATTAACTATGCAGCCTGGAGAGAAAGTAGCGCTTGTAGGAGCGAGTGGGGGAGGAAAGTCATCTCTTGCTAGTTTGATCCCACGCTTCTATGATGTTTCTGAGGGAGCGGTTTATGTAGATGGGATAGATGTAAGAAAGTATAATATGAGAAATTTACGTAGTAATATTGGAATTGTACTGCAAGATAATTTATTGTTTAGCGATACAATTGGAGCTAATATATTATATGGAAATCCGAAAGCTACAGAGCAAGAAGTGATTGCAGCTGCCAAAGCCGCGCAAATTCATGATTTTATTATAGACTTACCAGATGGTTATAATACTGTCGTTGGAGAACGTGGTGTAAAGCTATCGGGCGGGCAAAGACAACGTGTGGCAATTGCACGAGTGTTTCTAAAGAATCCGTCGGTACTTATATTGGATGAAGCAACTTCGGCATTGGATTTAGAAAATGAAAGGTATATTCAAGAGGCGCTTCAGACGTTAGCTGCTGACAGGACGACGATTATAATCGCACATCGATTAGCGACGATTACGCATGTTGATACGATTATTTACATTGAAGACGGTGAGATTAAAGAAACTGGTTCTCATGAAGAGTTAATGCAAAAAAAAGGATTTTATTACAATTTATATCAACTTCAACATATAACAGAAACAGCTCCTTTAGTATAAAAGGAGCTGTTTTTTTATTCGTCTTCTTTTTTATCATCGATTTGGAGTTCTTTTTCTGGTTTATGGTATGTGTAGAAGCTATCTACAAGTAAATCTAAATGCTCTACTTCTTCACTATAGTTAATAATGGAAGAAATAAGAGGGAAGAGATGTAGCCATGTTTTATATGCTTCTTCATCGTCCTTGTTTTGATAATCCATAAAGATATCAATTAATTCTTGTTTACCTGTTTCAACTTCATCAAGCATCTCAACAGACTGTTGTTTTTTTGCTTTACCAATGAATTTTAATAAAACTTGTTCGTGATAATGCGTTAATGAATCAAGTTCGTTTTGGATAGATTCCTGAAACTCTTCTGGCATGTAACGCAGTTCGTTTTCAGTACGGTGTAATGATTTTAACGTACTTAAAGCACGGCTTGTTGTCGCTAACATTTGTCTGAATAAAACGAGCTTACGAATTTTTGCGAACTTTACTTTTTTCGTGTAGCTTCTTTCTTCTTTATACAGCAGATAGTAATGGTTTAATTTGATCATTTTTTCTTTCATACGATCAATATCAGTTTTTAGCGTTGTAAAATCAGAAGCTTGCCTGCTATTCATTCGAATCCATTTTACAATTTCTTCTGTATTATCAACGATACGATGATAAAGT
The DNA here is from genome assembly GCF_052044835.1 of Bacillus sp. 22475. Taxonomy (NCBI): domain Bacteria; kingdom Bacillati; phylum Bacillota; class Bacilli; order Caryophanales; family Bacillaceae; genus Bacillus; species Bacillus sp. 22475. The sequence goes on from NZ_JBQENW010000014.1 coordinate 121,233, forward strand.
TTTGTTTCATATTTCGGCGGCATAAATACTAAATTTACAAGTGAAGCCGCAATAATACCAATCATAATCGTCGCAAAGCGAAGTAAGGCAAAACTAAAGAAATCTTCGCCTTGATACTCCATAATGGCGATAACTGTTACTAAAGCAATTGATATTGTGTTTTCTAATCGTAATTGCAGTGTAAGAGCAATTACTAATATACATGTTAATCCAATAATAAAAGGATTATGTCCAAAAGCAGTAGCAAATGCGATAGCAAATATCGCACCGATTACATTTGCTTGAATTTGTTCAAGTGCGGTTAAATAAGAACGGTATACAGACGGTTGAACAGCAAAGATAGCTGAAATTCCCGCAAATACCGGACTCGGTAATTGAAGTAAAATACAAGCAAATAAAGCTAACGTGATGGCAATACCCGTTTTTAAAATGCGAGCACCAAGTTTCATACCCTTAATAAGATCCTTTCTCTTGTCATAATGAATGTACAACATGATACTATACATTCATTACAATATGTTAGCAAGTGATATTTTAGTGACGTTAAAAGAAATTAGTATTCATTTTATCGCGCTAATTGTGAACAGTAAGATTCCCGCCTCTAAATTCAGTAGCTGGATGCCGGTAAACGCTCAATTGCTGTAGGCTAATTAAAGTTTCACTTTATAATTTTTCCTAATTTCTTTTAAACATCAGTTTTTAGTAAAAAGACCTGCTGAATTTCAGCAGGTCTCAAATTGTTACTATAGATTACTATGAGAAGTGTACTTCGTCAATTTTTTCTTAATAATGAAAATTACTCATGTCACTCTGTTGAGATAGATGGATCTGCCTGTTCTTTTTTCGGGATAATTTCAAAAAACTGGTTCTGTATATCATCTAATAACGGGGTTAACAAAGCAACTTCCTCATATTGCTCATGCTCGTTTAGTACACGAATATAGTCTAGCAATAATTCAGTTACATCTTTCAAACCATTTTTACTAATTGGTTGTAATGTAACATTTGCCCCTTTTGCGATTCTTCTTTTTAAGGTCTGTTCTGTTAAGCCTAAGTTTGAATCATGACGTAAATAAACAACACCGCCAGTCATGCCGGCGCAAATCCATGGACCAGGGTCACCTAAAACAAGCGCTCGCCCATTTGTCATATATTCAAAAGCAAACCCTTTAATATTGGAGTATGCCCCTATATTTCCGTGCTCTTTTTCACGGAGTGGTTTTGTTATTCTACCTCCAATTATCATGTCTGCCCCAGAAAGGCGAATGCCAGCGCGAGCATCAGCGTTCCCTTGCACGTATAGTGCCCCTTTTTGTGCACCATATCCAAATCCTTTTCCGACAGAACCGTTATAATATACTCCATCTTCTCCTTTTGATTTCGTTATATAAATACCACCACCAAAGGAAGTTTTACCAATGCCATCTTGTGCGCCGCCATTTACGTGTATAAATAAATTTTCACTATTGTAAGCACCTAACCCATTTCCGGGAATAGAACCATTCGTATACTTTAATGTAAGTGGTTCAAGTTGAGTAGCTTCATATAGTTTACTGCGAACGCGATAACATGATTCTAGCCCCCCCATAACGCGTTGCTCTACACCAACGCCTACTAATTCTTTTGAGTCAGCGGAATGAATTGTTTTAAATTGTTTTTCCGGTATGTCTTCTGTTCTTGTAACAGATGGATGTTCTATTATTTGTAGTAAATTACATAAGTTTAATAAATTTTCGCCTCGAACTTGCTCTAGTAAATCAGAACGCCCGACAATTGCTTGTAAGTTTGTATACCCAAGCTGTCCTGTTAATCGTTTTAGTTCTACACCGAAAGAGGTGAATAAATTTAACAGGCCGGCAACTGCGCTTTCTAATTCGCGCGGGACGAAGCGGCGTAATCCGTGTTCTTTTGCTTGTGCTTCAGACTCGATTTGTGTCGCAATTCCAACATGGCAAGTATCTAGATGGCACCCACGGCAAGTAGTACAGCCGATGGCAATCATTGATAGTGTGCCAAATCCAATACGGTTTGCTCCGAGGAGCATGATTTTCAAGGCATCATTTACACTTCGAATACCACCATCTGCCCAAATCTCTACTTTATGTCTCATGCTCGCTTCTAATAAAGCGTTGTGAGCAGCTTTAACACCAATTTCTACAGGAAGACCTACATGCTGCAATGCGTGAATACGTGCAGCACCTGTTCCGCCATCGAATCCGCTAATGTTAATAAAATCAGCACCAGCTTTGGCTATACCGACAGCAATTGTTCCGATATTAGGAACGACAGGGACTTTCACGGCTACTTTGGCAAGTTGATTAGCTGTTTTAATTTCTGTAATCATTTGAGCTAAATCTTCAATTGAATAAATATCATGGTTATTAGAAGGTGAAATTAAATCTGAGCCGATTGTCGCATTACGTGCTTCAGCTATTTTGGCTGTCACTTTTGAACCAGGTAAATGTCCACCTTCCCCAGGCTTTGCGCCTTGACCAATCTTGATTTCAATTAAGTTTGATGAGTTTAGTAGTTCGGCATTTACTCCAAATCGTCCAGATGCCACTTGTTGTCCACGTGTATGTGGGTATTTCCCAATCATATCTTTAATTTCGCCGCCTTCACCGTTCAAGCTAATCATATTTAGCTGATCGGCAGCTTCTGCATATGCGCGAAAGGCGATTTCGTTTTGAGAACCAAATGACATAGAACTAATAATAAATGGTAAATTATGATTTTGAATGCCGATAGATACTTCTTCAGTTGGAACGACATGTTTTGTTTGTTTCGTTTGAACAAGGTGTCTGATTGCGATTGGATTATTCTCTTCTAGTTCACTTAACTTGTCACGGTAATCATCATAAGAATTTCCTTTTGCAACATCGCCGATTGCTTTCCAAATTCGCGGGAATATATGAAATGATTTTCGCATTCTAATTTTAGGATTGTTATAATCTTCTGCTCGTATTTTGGCATCTTCAGCAAGTGATTCAAGTGAAAAAGCTAAATCATTTGAACCGAAGAAATTTGTAATTTGTAATATCTTTGCGATTTCCTCATGTAACCCAATAGATGAATAGAGACGTCCGTAACCACGTAACTCATGAATTCCAATTGTTGAAATGACTTTTTCTAATCCTTTATTAAGTGCATTATACAGATTCGTAATTGGTGTTTTTGTTCCATCATTTACAGTCGCGAATAATAAATATGGATTAATACTATCTGCTCCTAATCCATATAGCGTGACAATGTCATGTAAGGAGCGAAGGGCACCAGAACGTATAACGAGAGAACAATTGCGGCGTAATTTATTTTCACTTAATGCTTGATGTACTTTAGCGGTAACTAAATGTGGATCAATCCATAAGCGTTCATTTACATGGGCTTTTGCGTCATCTAATACTAGTAGAGAAGCACCATTGTTAACAGCAGCTATCGCTTCAGAACTAATGCGGCTTAATGCACATTGCAGAGTTTCTGACGAGCTGAATGTAGCAGAGATTGTGGCGATAGAGTTATGAGTCTTAAATAGCTCTATGAGTTGTTCGTACGTAATTGTGTGTAATTCCTCTGCAATAGGTTGTGCCACGCTGCCTTCTAAAATAATTGGTGAAAGCATTTCAACTACAAATGGCTGTTTTGCGCCGCTTAATAAACTTGGACGCTCTCCAAGTACAGTACGTGTAGAGAAGTGTTCAATTTCACGGTCGCGGTCAATTGCTGGGTTTGTAACAACAGCTACACTTTCTTTAATAAAGTCAGCGATATTTCGTCTATCAGTATCGAGTGCGGCAAGTGGTGAGTCATGCCCAAGTGAGCGTATTGGCTCAACGCCTTTTGTTGCCATCTGTTCAAGGAGCTGAATATGTTCTCGGTCCCATCCGAAAGCGACGTATTGTTTCGTTTCAACTTGAACAGAATCACATAGCCCTTGGATTTTTTTCGTTTCAGGGATAGATAAATTTAAATGGTAATTGGTAGTATCAATTCGCTTTTTAAAACGGTTATATACTTGGATTTGATATTTGTCATATTCATAAAGAACAAGTTCATCTTGTTCATTCCATTTTAATCCGACCTTTTCTCCAGGGGCGAGTGGTTTTGGTTCTGCTACATATTTAGTTGGTGATACAACTCCAGGTTCAGAAGAGAAAATATAGGAGCTCTCTGTCTCTACTTTCCATACTGGGCGTAATCCAAGGGAATCAACACTGAAAACAGCTTCATCTTTAAAACGGGAAATGATGCCAGCTGGTCCTTGTGCAAAATGTCCCCATGCTTCACGTATATACGTATATAAATCTTGTAAAGGTGTTTCATAAAGTTTAATTTCATTAATAATTGGTGGGAATAGAATTTCCATTGCTTCAAATAAACTGTAGTCGTATTGAACAAGTAGAGTTTCTAAGGTGCGGTTTAAATCTTGAGAGTCACTGCCTCCAGCAGTAAGTGGTACATCAATCATTTCAGCTTGATCGCGTAATTTTGCGATTGTGTTAATTTCACCATTATGTCCGAGAATGCTAAATGGTTGTACACGAAAAAAATTAGATAATGTATTAGTAGAGTAGCGGTTATGTCCTAATGTCATAGTTGAAGCGATAAGTGGATGTTGTAAATCATTATAGTAGGCAACAAGTGTATCACCAGCACCTAGAACTTTATATACAACATGATCACGACTTAATGAAGCAACATGAATTGCTTCGTTTTCCTCTATTTTTATTGTGACAGAAAATAATGTTTGCTCAATATTTGTAATTTCGTTTTCTGCGATAAGGGCAACTTGCCAAAATAAAGGTTCTTCTTGTTTACCAAGTGGACCGAGTGCATCAGAGTTTGTTACATCATCACTTTCGAAAATGATAGTAAAGTTTTTGTTGTTTAATTGCGTACGAATATAATCTTTTAAGATAGTAATGTTTTCTTTTTTATTTAGAAAAAAATGGCCAACGATAAAGTGGGGATGATCCACAATCGTTGGATTATATCCGCTACTTTTTAGTTTTTCATTCCAAAGCGCTTTTGGTACATCAATGTGAATGCCGATGCCATCGCCCTCACCATTAATGAAACCAGCTCTATGATTCATTTTGACGAGTGATTGAATGCAAAGGTCAATGTTTTCTTTTGTAGCAATTTTTCGTTTCTCCATAACGGAAACGATTCCACACGCATCGTGTTCTGCATTTCTATAATCTCGAAATAAAGACGGTGTCCATGTATTTTTTGTATTGAGCATCCGTCAATCCCCCCTCTTGTAAAAAAAGTTAGAATAATCTTACTATTTAAGGTGCAAATCACCTTGTACACAGAGATAGTAATGCTGTAAAAGAATATAAAACAGATAATTATGAATAATTATACTATTAATGCGGAATTTATGAAATAGAAAAAAGGAAAAAAGAAAGGTGAGCTTTCTTTTTTCCTTTTAATGACGGGATTATTTATTGTCTGCTAGGGCAACAAATGCTCTGCCGACAGCTTCGATTGTATATTCAATATCTTCTTTTGTATGTTCTGTCGTTAAGAACCATGCCTCGTATTTAGAAGGTGCTAAGTTAACTCCTTCTTGAAGCATAAGCTTGAAGAATTTCCCGAACATTTCACCGTCTGTATCTTGTGCGGCATCGTAATCTTCAATTGTATTTGTTGTGAAGTATACAGTTAAAGCTCCTTTTAGACGGTTTAATGTAATGTCGATATTATGTTTCGCTGCTTGCTCTAAAATTCCTTTTTCAAGCATTGCACCAAGTTCATCTAATTTCTCATAAAGTCCTTCTTGTTGAAGCACTTCTAGACAAGCTATACCTGATGCCATAGAAGCAGGGTTTCCTGCCATTGTACCAGCTTGGTATGCAGGTCCAAGCGGAGCAACTTGTTCCATAATTTCTTTCTTACCACCGTAAGCACCGATCGGTAAACCGCCGCCAATAACTTTACCAAGCGCTGTTAAGTCAGGTGTCACACCAAGTAAGTCTTGAGCACCACCGTACATAAAGCGGAAAGCAGTAATAACTTCATCGTAAATTACTAGTGCGCCAGCTTCGTGAACAAGTTCATTCACTTTTTCAAGGAATCCTGGTTTAGGCTCTACAATACCGAAATTTCCAACAATCGGTTCTACAAGGATAGCTGCTACTTCATGACCCCATTTATCTAACGCTTCTTTTAAAGTTTCTACATTATTAAATGGAATGGTAATAACTTCTTGTGCGATACTTTGTGGTACGCCAGCTGAGTCAGGAGTTCCTAAAGTAGAAGGACCAGATCCAGCTGCCACAAGTACTAAATCAGAATGACCGTGGTAACAACCAGCAAATTTCATGATTTTTGTGCGACCTGTATAAGCACGAGCAACACGAATCGTTGTCATCACTGCTTCTGTACCAGAGTTTACAAAACGGACTTTATCTAATGCGGGCATTGCTTCTTTTAACATTTTTGCGAATTTTACCTCTAGCGCTGTTGGTGTTCCATAAAGTACCCCATTTTCAGCAGCTGTTGTAATTGCTTTTGTTATATGCGGATGAGCATGTCCAGTAATAATAGGACCGTATGCTGCTAAATAATCGATATATTTATTTCCGTCTACATCCCAGAAATAAGCGCCTTTCCCGCGTTCCATAGCAACAGGAGCGCCGCCGCCAACTGCTTTAAAAGAACGAGAAGGACTGTTAACACCGCCAACGATATGCTCTAAAGCTTCTTTATGTAATGCTTCTGACTTTGTGAATTTCACTACAATTCATCTCCTTACAAAAATCTATGTATTATTCTAACATGTTTTTCGAAAAGACGTATTGTTTGTGATAGCAAAGGCAGTTGGGTAAACTATTCGTTGTGACATTTAGGAGGGGGGTCCGATTATGAAATCGGTAATTGAGGTACAAGGGTTACGTAAAGAGTTTACAGCCTATTCAAGTCGTCCGGGCTTAAAGGGTGCATTTCGCGATTTATTAAATCGTAATTATAAAATAGTACCAGCAGTAAATGATGTATCTTTTACTGTAAAGCAAGGTGAAATGGTTGGTTATATCGGTGAGAACGGTGCTGGTAAATCAACAACAATTAAAATGCTTACGGGGATTTTGACTCCGACATCAGGGCAAATCACAGTAAATGGAATGAATCCACATAAACAAAGAGAAGAATTTGTAAGAACAATTGGTGTTGTCTTTGGACAGCGCTCGCAACTTTGGTGGGATATTGCAGTCCAAGAATCGTTTCGTTTATTAAAGAAAGTGTATGGTGTATCAGACGCTCAGTATAAGGAGCATATGGAGCACGTAATTGAAACGTTAGATATAGGGCCTTTATTAGATAAACCAGTTCGAAAATTATCTCTCGGTCAAAGAATGCGTTGTGAATTAGCAGCAGCCTTAATTCATAATCCACCGTTATTATTTTTAGATGAGCCAACAATTGGGTTAGATGTACTTGTGAAATTGAAAATACGTGAATTTTTAAAAGAAATGAATGAACGTTATAAAACAACAATTTTATTAACTACTCATGATATTACGGATATTGAAGCTTTATGTGAGCGTGTTATCATGCTGGATGAAGGAAATATTATGTATGACGGTTCTTTAAATAATCTTCGTACGCAGTGGGGAGCAGAGAAGGAAATACACTTTCAGTTTGTTGCACCAGTTTCCTATCAGGCTTTATCAATGGTTATGCCAGATAATCATGTTGTTTGGTCGAAAGCGAAAGAGGAAAACGCATGGGTTGCAAAAATTCCGAATGAAGAAGTTATTATTTCAATGCTTATTTCTAAAGTAGTACAAGCATTTCAAATTAAAGATTTAAAAATTAACGAAGTGTCTACAGAGGAAATTATTCGTAACATTTATGAAGAAGGTATTACGCATGGGTAAGTATATTGAAATGATTCGAATTCGCTTTTTAATGATGCTTGCGTATCGCACAAACTATTATAGCGGGATTTTAATTTATACAATTAATATCGGCGCATATTATTTTTTGTGGCAAGCAATTTATAGCGGAAAAGAGAATATTGAAAGTTTATCTATTTCGCAAATGACTACGTATATCGCAATCGCGTGGATGGCACGTGCGTTTTATTTTAATAATATAGATAGAGAAATTGCGATGGAAATTCAAGAAGGCCGTGTGGCTGTAGAATTAATTCGTCCTTACAACTATTTAGGTATGAAAGTTATGCAAGGTCTTGGCGAGGGGATATTCCGTTTTGCATTCTTTTCCATCCCGGGCATGGTTATCGTTACGCTATTATTTTCATTGCAAATTACAACGAATTTTCAAACGTGGTTATATTTCTTCTTATCTTTAATATTTAGTTTTATTATTAATACACAAATTAATTTAATGACGGGAATGCTTACGTTTTTCCTATTTAATAATAGTGGAATTATGTATGCAAAACGCGTTGTTATTGATTTATTTTCAGGTCTATTATTGCCAATTAGTTTTTATCCGTTATGGGCCCAAAAAGCAATGATGTTTTTACCGTTTCAGGCTATTAGTTATATTCCAAGTATGATTTTTTCTGAAGGTATACAGGGGAGTAAGTTGTATGAGGCTTTAGTATTTCAAGTGATTTGGGCAATTGTACTTATTATTCCAATTGTACTCATGTGGAGAACGGCGAGAAAACGTCTAATTGTACAAGGGGGATGATGAGATGCTATATATAAACTTATTTTTACAATATGCAAGTCAATATATAAAAACGAAATTGGAGTATCGAGGCGATTTTATCGTTGGTTTACTTTCTGATTTATCGCTTCAAGCAGTTAATTTAATATTTATTCTCGTTGTATTTGGGCATACACAAGCATTGAAGGGATGGAGTCGAGAAGAGGTAATCTTTATTTATGGTTTCTTTTTAGTACCATTTGCCATCTTTTCAGCTTTCTTTAATATATGGGATTTTAATGATCGATACATTATTAAAGGGGAGATGGATCGTGTATTAACGCGACCGATCCATAGCCTATTTCAAATTATATTAGAAAGAATGGAACTTGAATCTTTAATTGGAGCCATTACAGGGATTGTTGTAATGGGATATGCAGCTGTGGAGTTACAATTATCTTTTTACTGGTATGATTTCTTCTTATTTATATTGATGGTAGGAGGAGGAGCACTTGTATATGGAGGGATATTTGTTACGCTTGCGAGCCTTGGTTTTTGGTCGGATGCGAAAAGTTCAATTATGCCCCTTATGTATAACATAGGTAATTACGGGCGCTATCCTGTTAATATTTATAATCGTGTAATTCGTTTCATTTTAACGTTTGTTTTACCGTTTGCGTTTGTTGGAGTATATCCAGCAGCATACTTTTTAAGAAAAACAGAATGGAATAGTTATGCATTTTCGACACCAATTGTTGGGGGTATCTGTTTTACGATTGCAATCACCCTCTGGAACCAAGGGGTAAAAAGGTATCGTGGCGCGGGTAATTAATTATAGAAGCTTGTTCGTTTCTAAGGGATAAATCAGTTCTCCACCTCATACATATAAAATGAGGTGGAGGACATGTTATGGGGATTTATTCTATTAATTGCAGCAATCGCTATTTTGAAAAGTGTCCAATTATTATGGAGTTCCTATTCAGATTCAACGCGTTTTTTTTCGCTCTATAATTTGGCCACATTATTTTTGATCTATACAACAGTACTGATCGCATTTGGATTAAGTTACGTTGTACTAGAGGAAATGGGTTTCGCAGTTTTGAAAGAGGACGGAGAAAGTTTGAACGCTCATTCTTTTCAACTCGTCGAAGTTTGTTTATATTTTAGCGCAGTTACTTTATTGTCTGTTGGATATGGTGACATATCTCCGATTGGAATTGGGCGATGGATTGCAATCGCAGAAGCGCTAATTGGATATACACTCCCTTTTGCTTTTGTGATGAGGTCTGTAATAGACAATGAAAAATAAGGAAGCATTTGTTATAGTAAAGGAAAAGAGTAGGAGTGATAACTATGATTACAGTAGGAGAAATGGCACCAGAATTCACATTAGAGGGAAGTAACGGAGAAGAAGTTCGCCTAGCTGATTTCCGCGGTAAAAATGTAGTTCTCTATTTTTACCCGAAAGATATGACGCCAGGATGTACAACTGAAGCATGTGATTTTCGTGATGCGTATGGAGTATTTCAAGAGAAGGATACGGTTATTCTTGGAGTAAGTCCTGATTCAGCGAATAGACATTTGAAATTCATTGAGAAACATGAATTGCCATTTACACTTTTAGTAGATGAAGATCATAAAGTAGCAGAGTTATACGATGTTTGGAAGTTGAAAAAGAACTTTGGGAAAGAGTATATGGGAATCGAGCGTTCTACATTCCTTATTAATAAAGACGGTGAACTTATAAAAGAGTGGCGTAAAGTGAAAGTGAAAGGACATATTGAGGATGTTCTTTCTTATATAAAATAAATCTACGTTGGAGATAAAATATGCAGAAACAAGGCAAGTGTCTATACATATTTTACTGCCTTACATAAAGTGGAAGTGTAGGGCATACCTCCTCAGATGATAGTATTCCAAGTGCGATTATGTCGCACTTTTTTCTATGTAATATATGAAGAAAAAGGGAAAGATACATAAAAACAAGTCCTGAATATAAAAATAAACCACATACTTATAGTAGAAATATTGACGATTTATAAGAAAAGGAGTACACTCTTTATAAGAATTATAAAATAATAATCCGTATAGAATCGGGGTGCATGACGGTGGTCAAAGAAGAATTAAAAGAAGCGCTAGAAATGCTGAAAAATACGGGTGTACGCATTACTCCACAGCGTCATGCTATTTTAGAGTACCTTGTGGAATCAATGACGCACCCAACAGCGGATGATATTTATAAAGCACTAGAAGGTAAGTTTCCAAATATGAGTGTTGCAACTGTCTATAATAACTTACGTGTGTTTAAAGAGGTTGGACTTGTAAAGGAATTAACTTATGGAGACGCTTCAAGTAGATTTGATTATGTTACAAGTCAACATTATCATGTGATTTGCGAAAAATGTGGTAAGATTGTTGATTTTCCTTATGGAGGCTTGGAAAAGCTGGAAGAGGAAGCTGCGAAAACGACAGGCTTCGTTATCAATAGTCATCGCTTAGAAATTTATGGCGTTTGTCCAGAGTGTCATAAGGCGTAATATATAATAAAGAAAGAGGCTGACGGCTATACGTCAGCCTCTTTCTTTATTATATAAGGATTAGCGTGAGGTTAATCGGGATTTACAGTGCTAAGTTAGTAAGAAGGGTTAGATAAAAGTTTGTCGAATTTACTTTGTATTGGTGGAAATGAATTCTTGGAGGGGACATTTTGAAGAAATATGAGATTAAAAGTGACATTCCAACATTGGAAGAATATAAATATTTATGTGATTCTGTGGGATGGACTAATTATATGAACTTTGAGGTGGCGGAAATATCACTTCAAAATTCGATTTACTGTATAACAGTCAAGGATAATAATCAAATCATCGGCATGGGCAGAATTGTTGGTGATAGGGCTATCTATTTCTATATTCAAGATATAGTGGTTCATCCAGAGTATCAAAAGAATGGTATTGGAAAGAAAATAATGAATACTTTAGTAGAATACTTAAATCAGAATGCTCCAGATAAAGCATTCATTGGTTTGTTTGCGTCGCAAGGGAAAACGTCATTCTACGAAAAATATGATTTTAAAGATTATTCGCCTAACATGACAGGGATGTTTACTGTTATTTCGAAAAATAGGTGTAATAAATTTAATAAAACAATTAAAAAGTTGATTTTTTAAGAAATCAACTTTTTAATGAGTTGAAACGTTTGTAGTGTTGCAAACTCGTATTTCCCTTGATACTTATGATTTATAATTCTTCTTATTATACTTCTCATCAAATTCTTTTCCTTCTAGATCTCGATCTAGTGTTAAAGGTTGATTGCAGTGCATACATGCATCGACACGGCCGAGCATTTTTGTTGGCTTATCACAGCTTGGACAAATAATTTGGATAGTCTTAGTAGATAACATACCAATCCAAAAGTAAACGACAGTGCTAGCGATAACAGCTAAAAAGCCAACCATCATAAATGTTGTCATAATAATAATGTTTTCGCGGAAAAAGACACCTAAGTATGCAATGAAGAGGCCGATAAATACTAAACTTAATGCAAAAGTCCGGATTTTATTGATTTTGTTTGAATACTTAATGCTCATTCTCACCACACTCCTATAATAATAATATAACATAAAATTTAGAATTTTCACTCTCGTGTAAATTGATAAAGGGATAAGATATGAAATGGATAGGAGGGGAGCTATGAAGAATGAATGGGTGCTATAATGATTTTTACAGCGATTTTTAAGTTTTTAACGGGATGTGAAATTTTTTTGTGAAAAGTATTGACCCTGTATATACTGCATGATATATTAATAACCGTCGCTGATGCGGAAACGCAGAAAACGACAAAAAAGAAATTGAAAAACTTAGTTGACATTGAAAAATGAAGATGTTAACATAAGGAAGTCGCAAATGAGCGACCAAGTAGTTCTTTGAAAACTGAACGAAACAAACAACGTGAAACGTCAATTTTTATTTTTAGATGCTAGACAAACTAACTTTATTGGAGAGTTTGATCCTGGCTCAGGATGAACGCTGGCGGCGTGCCTAATACATGCAAGTCGAGCG
>NZ_JBQENW010000015.1:0-122372 GCF_052044835.1 Bacillus sp. 22475
TATCGTTTCACCGCTTGGATTTTTTCTTTTGAAGAAAATTTAGCTATAAAAAATGCACCTCCAATTGTTAGACTGTGTCTAACAATTGGGGTGCACTTCAATTATCTTGGATGGCTTTTGTTATGTTACGTGTGTAAAGTTATTTTAAAATAACGACAGGGTAATAGGTGAGATTATAACAATATTTGTGTAAGAGAATAAAAAATGTAGATAATTTCGATTTTCAAAAAAATCAATTTGAAAATATGTTTTTATTTTGCAACTAAATATGTTACTATATGTGTGATAAAAACAAAGAGGTCTGACAACTATACTCCACGTAATAACACTCTAATGATTTAAAAATTCAAAAAACTCAAAATTCAAAAATAACAATTGTATTAATGATTAGAGTAAAAATAAGGGGAATGGAGAAATTATGGAGAAAGACACTGCTTTGTAAGGGGCATATTTTATCATCTTGAGCAGAGAGGAGGATGCATAGCATATTGTAAAATATAGAGATAAACAATGAAAAAGTGCTATGCAAATGAAGAGCATGAAGGGACGTTTAAGGCCAGGTGATACGGTAGCAATTGGTTTGATGCTATTTGCATTATTTTTAGGAGCAGGAAATTTAATTTTCCCGCCAGTTTTAGGTCAACAAGCAGGAGAGAATGTTTGGATTGCTACAATAGGATTCCTTGTAACGGGAGTCGGATTACCCCTACTAGCTGTAACAGCTGTCGCGTTTGTAGAGGGGGACTTGAAAGCGCTATCTTCTAGAGTCCACCCTATATTTGCGTTTATTTTCCCATTGATTAGTTATTTAGCAATTGGACCATTTTTCGCGATTCCGCGTACTGGAGCTGTTTCGTTTGAAATGGGTATGAAGCCGTTTTTATCAGAGGCAATGGTTTCAGAGTGGTACATGCTATTTCTTTTCACGATAGTTTTCTTCGGAATAACGTGGTATTTATCATTAAATCCATCTAAATTAGTGGATTGGTTTGGAAAGTTTCTTACACCACTATTAGTATTAATTGTTGCTGTTATTGTCGGAAAGGCAATTATTGATCCAATTGGAGAGCCGGCTGCGCCGTTAGCTGCTTACCAAGAGAATGCTTTCTTTGGTGGATTTATTCAAGGGTATTTAACGATGGATGCAATTAGTGCTCTCGTATTTGGAATTGTCGTTGTACAAGTTATTCGCTCTAAAGGGATAAAAGAGAGTAGCCAAATTGCAAAAATAACAGTCGTATCAGGTATTATTGCTGTACTTGGTTTAACGTTAATCTATTTATCACTTGCTTATCTTGGTTCAACAAGTACATCACTTGGTGTCTCAGAAAACGGTGGTCTTATTTTAACGAATGTTGTAAATGAGCTATATGGGACGAGTGGTAAAGTTTTATTAGGACTTGTTATTATACTCGCTTGTTTAACAACTTCTGTTGGGTTAACATCTGCGTGTGCGGGTTTCTTTACAAACTTATTCCCAAAACTTTCGCATAAAACGATTGTAACAATGGTATGTGTATTTAGTTTAATTGTATCTAACCTAGGTTTAACACAATTAATCGCAGTAACATTACCTGTGTTAATGATCATTTATCCAGTTGCAATTGTATTAATTGTACTTTCGTATTTCCATAAGTGGATTGGGAAGCGTAATACAATTTATATTGGAGCTATTTTAGGTGCATTGTTAATTAGTTTCTTTAACGGTTTAGAAAGTGCGAAAATTAAAATTGACGCGATTTCTAATGTACTACAAATGTTACCGTTATATAACGAAGGAATTGGATGGTTAATTCCATCATGTATTGGCGGGATTCTCGGTTTCTTCTTCTATAAATCAAATGAATCAAGTGAATTACAAAAGAAAGGTGCTTAGGCACCTTTCTTTTTTTGAAGGGGATTTTTGTATTTTGTCTAAGTAATAATTGGGAGGAATGATAAATGGTTAATTTTGAAGATTTTTTAAATTTGGATTTGAGAATTGGAACTGTAATACATGCAGAGGAATTTAAAGAAGCGAGAATACCAGCGATTAAACTAGCAATAGATTTTGGAGAAATCGGGATAAAGCAGTCAAGTGCTCAAATTACGAAAAGGTATAGTCCAGAAGATTTAGTTGGTCAACAAATCGTTGCTGTTGTAAACTTTCCACCAAAGCGTGTAGCTGGATTCAAATCAGAAGTGCTTGTGCTTGGCGGCGTTCCTGAAGCTGGTGATGTTGTGTTACTTCAGCCTAATATGGAATTGCCAAATGGAACGAAAATTAGCTAGGGTGAAGGTAGGGGCTAATATGGATATCGGACGAGAATATTTACAATGTGCGATTTCGAACTTTAAAGCAACAAAGAAGCAAGGGGAACGGGCACTTTCTCAATTATCATATGAGCAAATACAATGGTCTTCTCATGAAGAAACAAATAGTATAGCGATTATTATAAAGCATCTGCACGGTAATATGCGTTCTAGATGGACGGATTTTTTAACGTCTGATGGTGAAAAAACAGATCGTAATCGAGATAGTGAATTTGAGGGATGCTATCATTCAAAAGAAGAAGCCCTTATAGATTGGCAAGAAGGATGGAAATATGTTTTTAATACGATGAATACTTTAACGCCGGAACACTTATTGAAGACGGTATACATTCGCGGTGAAGCACATACTGTCATGCAAGCAATTGAAAGGCAAATTTCTCATTATGCATTGCATATTGGTCAGATTATTTACATTGGGAAGATGTTAAAAGAAAATGAGTGGGAATGTTTAAGTATTCCGAGAGGTCAGTCTGCACGTTATGTAGAGAAAAAACGTTCAATATAATAATAAGAAAGAAACCGATAAAAAATGGGAAATAAGAAAATCAGCCAAATAATAGATGGTTCTGTAATCATAAGAATGCAGCCAAAAATAAGTCCATATATAATAAGAAAGAAATTGAAAAGTGTATTCACAGGGATAAATCGTGAGATGAACACTTGCTGTCGTTTAAAACAATCACTGTGAAATAAATAAAAGCGGAAGTACCATATGGCGGTAACAAGATCTTTCTTTCTCACAATTCTTTTTTTGCATGTATGACAGATAAATGGTGGTTGCATTTCATTACGCTCCATTTTTTATTTTTATAATAATGTGAGACATAAGTAGGTACAACGTGTATGTTCCTATATACGCTCCTGCAATAAGGAAAAATGGATTCAGTAAAATCCCATGAATGCTCGTCATGAAAACTAAATCTTGTATTAAAACATCGTATATATTAATGGAAATAATTGTACCGAGTACATACAGTGCCAAGTACGCAGAAATATGTAGCACAATAGAGATTTTTGGATGCTTAGCGGACAAATAAAAAATGAATGATAGAGCGATTGGTAATATTCCTATTAATAGCTTCAATTCATTTCACCTCATTAACAATATAGCCGAAATTTTAACGGTCTATTCTCTAGGGCTTGTACATAACTTGAAATAGAGAGGTGATAGTATGAATCGGGGCTTTTTTTTTATGAAGTTTACAAGTATGCGTAAGTTAGTTTTATTTGTTATTACTACAGTGCTAGCGACTTTTTTTCTTATTAGTATGATGGTAACCTCTATGAAAGAGACGAAGTCAACGTATTTATATAATTGGTTAAATGAGTTATCGATGAATGGTTACATGTATGTACTTGGAAAAGAGAATCATTATTTTACACAGGAGTATCGAAATTTGAATCAAGATTTTTCAATTTCTTCTTTTCTCTTTTCTATGGCTACAAATATTCGCTTTAATGATGTACGCAGTTTTGTCGGGAAAGAGCTACCCGGGTTTGGTAAGTACGATACAGAAATTGTTATTGCGGGTGAGGGTACAAACTATTCTAACTTACCGATAGAGTCGAGTGTACCTCTTGAAGAAGTAGTGAAAGAACGGACTAGTGGAACTGGACAAGCACCTAAACAAGATACGAATAAAGAGAAAAAACAGCCGTCCCAAACGACCGGGAAAAGACAAGTTGCGTTTATTTATCATACACATAGCTGGGAATCTTATTTACCTTTACTTAACTTAACGAATGACCCGAATCCGAATAAAGCAACGAGTTCTGTATCGAATATTTCTATATTAGGAGATCGTTTCCGTGAACAACTAGAAGGTGAAGGGATTGGAGCTACTAACGATAAGAGTGATGTTGGTCAAAAGTTAATAAGTAAGGGTTTAAACAGTAATAGTTCGTATAAAATGTCACGAGAAATTGTGCAGCAAGCTATGGCTGGAAATAAAGATCTTCAATACTTTTTTGATTTGCATCGTGATAGTGCTCGAAAGAATGTAACGACAAAAACAATTGGAGATAAATCATATGCGAAGCTTGCATTTGTAGTAGGGAAAGGAAATAAAAATTATGAAAAAAACTTACAATTAGCGACAGCTTTACATGAGGCGATTAATAAGAAATATCCAGGAGTGAGTCGTGGGGTCATTCAAAAAGGTTTCCAAACAGGAAATGGAATCTATAATCAAGATTTATCAGGACAAGCGATATTAATAGAAGTTGGCGGTGTAGATAATACGGAGGAAGAATTGAATCGATCAATTGATGCACTTGCTAAAGCATTTGGTGAATATTTTTGGCAGGCAGAAAAAGTGAATGGATAAAGTGAAACTTGAATTAGCCAGGGTATCTATCGATAATTATTAGCTCACTTTAATCTTGGAAAAGCGTAAGTGTAATGCTTACGTTTTTTGTGTTGGTTTGAAATGTGGATAGCAAGATGTCACAAAATGGACATGATTAATAATTATTATAGCGATATCGAAATTTGTCTAATTATAATAGGAGAATTAGAAAGGGATTTTTGAAATGGCAGAGAAAATCTTTTTACAAGGAAAATTTTTATATTATGAAATTGATAGGGTGATTTAGGTGATTAGGGAGATCAAAGTAGAAGATGCAGCATCATTTTTGCAATTAAGTAAGCAATTAGATGAAGAAACGAAGTTTATGTTATATGAACCAGGAGAAAGGAAAACTACAGCTGAGCAACAAGAAAAAATGATCCAGCGATTTATAGAAAATGAATATGCAACAATATTTGTAGCAGTTGAAGATGAGAGAATAATAGGTTTTATATTAGTGAATGGAAATAACATTCAAAGAAAGAGGCATGTGGCAAGCATTGTAATTGGTATTTTGCAAGAGTATAACGGGCGAGGTATTGGGACGAGATTGTTTAAAGAGGTTGAGAAGTGGGCAAAATTACATGATGTATGGCGTTTAGAATTAACAGTAATGGCCCACAATACAAGAGCTCAGGCACTATATAAAAAAGCTGGATTTGAGAAAGAAGGTGTCAAAAAAGCTGCTCTTATTATCGATGGAAAGGACATCGATGAGTATGAAATGGCCAAATTATTAAAATAAGAGGTCGTTATATGAAAAAAAGATGGGCACTACTCGGTATCGTAGCTGCAATAATTATTGTTGGAGTAGCAGGAATCAATTATAAAATGTATAAGGATAAGCAGGCGCGGGAAGTAAGTGTAAATAGTATATTTCCGAAAGCGAAAGAAACGATTGCTAATATGGATGGAGATATTGCGGTAATTAATAATCCGAATTCAATGCTTGTACTTGTGAATAAAAGTAGGCGTTTACCAGATGGTTATAGACCGCCAGATTTAGTTATTCCGAAAGTGCGCTACTCTAGTGAAGGTGATCAAGAAAAGAAAAAGATGAGAAAAGAGGCAGCGAGGGCGCTTGAGGAAATGTTCCAGCAAGCTAACAACGAGCGTATTTTCCTTTTTGCAGTTTCTGGATTTAGATCCTTTGATCGACAAAAAGCATTAAATACGATGTATAAAAAACAAGATGGGGAAGCAAAAACAGCAATGTCTAGCGCGGTTCCTGGCACAAGTGAGCATCAAACTGGATTAGCTATGGATATTACGTCTCAATCTGCTAAATTTCAGTTAGAGACGGTTTTTGGGGAAACGAAAGAAGGTCAGTGGCTTTCTGAAAATGCCCATAAATTTGGTTTTGTGATTCGATACACAAAAGCGAAAGAAACGATTACGGGCTATCGGTATGAACCATGGCACGTAAGGTATGTGGGAAATCCACAAGCTACATATTTGTATGATAATCAACTGACGCTTGAAGAAGTAACAGAGTAAATGATTGAGGGGAGAGACGTATAATGACGATGTTATATAAGAAAAAAGTACATGCATATATTACAAGAGAAAAAGAGGGGGTTATGCAATTACTGGTTTTTAAACATCGTGATATACATGAAGCTGGTATTCAAGTGCCAGGGGGAACGGTTGATGAAGGTGAAACGTTAGAAGCGGCTATATTGCGTGAAGTACAGGAAGAATCCGGATTGCGTCATTTATGTATAGAGCGTTTTTTAGCAGATTACATTATACATGTGAAGGAAAAACAGGAATATGAAAAACGTCACTTTTTTCATGTAACTTTACTAACTGATGTAAAAGATACATGGGAACATATAGTAAGTGCTGGTGAGAAAGATCAAGGTTTAGCGTTTAGCTACGAATGGGTTAATATTGCAAAATGCCCTGAATTAGCAGGGAAACAAGGAGAGTTTTTACACTTATTAGATGAGATATATGTAAAGTAATAAAAGAGTCTGAAGCGAAAGTTCATTCGTTTCAGACTCTTTTTATTTTTCGGGAAATTAAAGGCTTTTTGAATAGATAAATTGAATTTCTTTAAAGGAATATTAGTTTGGAATAGTTGGGGTGAAAAGATGAAAAAGTAAGAGTTATACGCAAAAAAGTTGCTATAAGGGAGAATATAAATGGAGATTCAGTTTAATCCAGTATTAAAAAAAGAATTAACAATTCATGATATACAAACCGAAATGGAATCTGGGCAGTTAACTTCAAAGGAATTAGTGATGTATTATCTTCATAGAATCGCAAAGTATGACCAAGACGGACCGGAAATTAATTCTATTTTAGAAATCAATCCAGATGCTATTTTTATTGCAGAAGCGTTAGATTATGAAAGAAAGACAAAAGGTATAAGGGGTCCATTACATGGTATACCTGTTTTGCTTAAAGACAATATTGAAACGAATGACTCCATGCATACAAGTGCAGGTATGATTGCTCTAGAACAAAATATAAGCAGTGAAGATGCATTTCTCGTTACAAAATTACGAGAAGCCGGAGCGGTAATAATAGGAAAAACAAATATGACAGAATTAGCAAATGCAATGTCTTTTGAAATGTGGGCTGGATATAGTGCAAGAGGTGGTCAAACAATCAATCCATACGGAACGGGCAAGGACCATATGTTTGTTGGCGGATCTAGTACAGGATCTGCGATAGCAGTTGCCGCTAACTTTACAGTAGTATCTATTGGGACAGAAACCGATGCTTCTATTTTGAGCCCTGCTGTTCAAAATTCTGTAGTAGGTATTAAACCGACTGTCGGTTTAATTAGTCGTAGAGGAATTATTCCATTTACTTATTCGCAAGATACAGCTGGACCATTTGCTAGAACGGTAACAGATGCTGCTATTTTGCTAGGGAGTTTAATTGGAGTAGATGAGAAAGATGTTGCTACTCATAGAAGTGAAGGTAGGGCAGAGCAGGATTATACAAAATATCTTAATGTTAATGGCTTAAATGGAGCGAAGATTGGTGTGTTTAACGATGCACCAAAAGATTATTACGAAAATGGTGAGTATGATGAAATCTTGTTTAAGGAAACGATCCAAGTATTACGTAATGAAGGAGCGACAGTAGTAGAAAATATTAATATTCCTTCTTTTCATAGAGAATGGAGTTGGGGAGTGCCGCTTTATGAACTGAAGCATAGTTTAGATAACTATCTTTCTAAATTACCTTCTACTATTCCGGTACATTCTATTTCGGAGTTAATGGAGTTTAATAAAAACATAGCAGAAAGAGCTTTAAAATATGGACAAACTAAGTTAGAGGGAAGAAAAGATTTTCCTAATACGTTACGAAATCCAGAATATTTAAATGCAAGATTAGAAGATATATATTTTTCACAAGAACAAGGCATTGATTTTGCATTGGAAAAATATAATCTTGATGCGATACTGTTTCCTTCCTATATAGCTTCTACTATATGTGCGAAAGCGGGTTATCCGTCTATAGCAATACCTGCAGGATATATGGAAAGCGGGAGACCTTTTGGAATTACGATTGCAAGTACTGCCTTTAGTGAAGGAATATTAATTAAGCTAGCTTACGCTTTTGAACAGGTGACAAAACATAGAAAAATCCCGAACTTATCATGAATAGAATAAGCAAAAAGGACAGGGAATGCCTGTCCTTTTTGCTGTATTTACTACAGTGATAGATTATTCTGTTCTGTTTTATGATATTTTAATAAACTAAAAGATAAACAAGCGGAACATAAAATAAGAATAGAAGCGATGATATAAATTGTACGAACACCGAACATATCAGTAATAATGCCAACACTAAGCATAGATAGTCCAGAGGCTGTTGAAAGAAGTGCACCATGTGCTGTATACATTTTTGATAATAAAGCAGGGGCGACACTTGATTGTAAAACAGTCGTTTGGGAAATATCTCTAATTTGAT
This sequence comes from Bacillus sp. 22475, assembly GCF_052044835.1. Lineage (NCBI taxonomy): Bacteria > Bacillati > Bacillota > Bacilli > Caryophanales > Bacillaceae > Bacillus > Bacillus sp. 22475. The sequence goes on from NZ_JBQENW010000015.1 coordinate 8,595, forward strand.
AACATGGTCCCATTAGAACACATAGGAAAATCGCAATAAATCCGCTACTTGTCATACCATATAAAAATGTAAGAATGCTAAACATAAGAGAGCCTATCGACATGGAGCGTATTAAATTGTTTTGAATATAGGAACTCATTTTCCATGCCAATAGACCACCGATTAACGTGCCAACATAATAACTTGTATTAATATATCCCCACCATTCCTCGCCTTTATGAAGGATAGTCGTAACATATGCCATCGTAATAGCACCAATCCATATTGTCCCTGCGAAAGTTTCAATTAAGTCCATATATGTAACGGTACGGAGAGAAGGATTTTGAAATAAGAGTTTCCAACCTTCCGATAAAGCAGTACTTTTTGAAGAGGGAGGATCTGCTATTCGTTCAGTATGTATGGTACGTAATGAAAAGTGTAATGCAATACATCCCAAAATCATTAACATGTTATTAACCATGAGTGTAGATGTAGCGCCAATGAGAAGAACGATAACACTCGTAAATGAATAAGCGGCGGCTTGCGCAATTTGTGTTGAAAAGGAAAAGATACTATTTACTTTTACTAATTTTTCTTTCGGTGTAAGGCGCGGAAGAATGCTGTATAGTAATGGAGCGCTCCATCCACTACATAATGAAATGAAAAAAATAAAAGTTAATAGAGCTATAATGTTTGTGGATAAGACCGGAAACAAAATCATTAATAATAGTAAAAAGACTGTTTTTAGCCATTGTAGCGTATATAACAACGTATAAGACGGAAAACGATTTATTATAAGTGGTGCAGAGATGTTAGCAATTAGATTTGTGATAACTTGTAATAATGGAAAAAGAGCAGTAATAGTAGCTGATTTAGTTGCTATATAAATATGAGTTGTAATAATCATTACATATACGATGTCAGCGAGAGTAATGCATGTTTTGGAACCTAAGTAGTAGGTTAGTGACAGGTTTCTCAATAAGAATAACACCTCATAAAAATAGTATTTAGTAATTAGAATAATTGTAATTTAAAAAATGAAATTTTTAAAGAATTTAATTTTTTGTCACTTTTTGAAAGGGATTTTCATGTATAATGAAGAATATATTGATATAGTATTATATTAATAATCATTGTAACAGTGAGTATGTACAATAGCTTGTAGCAAACGCCCAAGTGTAAGAAAGGGCGGATAAACCATTCTTTTCTTCATATACATATAGAAAATGAGAAAGAAAGTGAGGGTTGCATATGGCTGCTTGGGTAATTTGGTTTATAATAGCTGGTATTTTATTTATTGCAGAAATGTTGTCGATTACATTTTATATGCTTTGGCTTGGAATTGGAGCTGTTGTCGGAGGTCTTATTGCTTTATTTGCTCCTGATGCACTACTGTTACAAGTTACTGTTGGTGCAATTGTAAGTTTAACTTTGACATTCTTTACGAAAAGAATTTCAAAAAACTTTCGAGAAGCAAAAGGTTTTACTGATACAGTAGATATGCTTGTTGGTAAAAAAGGGATTGTTATGCAAGCGATTACAAATGAAGCGAATGGTATTGTGAAGGTAGATGGAGATACTTGGACAGCTATTGCAGATTCTTTAATTGATGCTGGAGAAAAAGTCGTTGTTATAAAGAGGCATAGTACTATATTACAAGTGAAAAAGGAGAGTGAATAAACATGGTAGCATTAACGTTAACGATTATATTCGCGCTAATTGTAGTAACATTTATCGCATTAACAATTAAAATTATTCCTCAGCAAAAAGTTGGGGTTGTTGAAAGATTTGGTAAGTTTCAACGTATAATGCACCCAGGATTAAATATTTTAATCCCAATTGTGGATCGCGTTCGTGTATATCACGATTTACGTATTCAACAAACGAATGTACCACCGCAAAAGGTAATTACGAAAGATAATGTGCAAGTAGAAATAGATACAATTATTTTCTATCAAATTGTTGAACCAGAACTTGCGACATATGGTATTTCAAACTATGAATATGGTGTGCGTAACATTACTTCAGCAACGATGCGTCAAATTATCGGTAAAATGGAATTGGATGAAACGTTATCTGGTCGTGAAAAAATTTCAACAGAAATCCGCTTAGCGCTTGATGAAGCAACAGAAAAATGGGGCGTACGTATTGAACGTGTCGAAGTTGTTGATATTAACCCGCCAAAAGATGTGCAAGCATCAATGGAAAAACAAATGAAGGCTGAGCGTAATAAACGTGCAATTATTTTAGAAGCTGAAGCAGCAAAACAAGATAAAGTTCTTCGTGCTGAAGGGGAAAAGCAAAGTAAAATCTTGATGGCTGAAGGGGATAAAGAAGCGCGTATTCGCGAAGCTGAAGGTATAAGAGAAGCGAAAGAATTAGAGGCACAAGGGGAAGCGCGAGCAATTGAGGAAATCGCAAAAGCGGAACAAAACCGTATTGAATTGCTTCGTGAAGCGAATTTGGATGAGCGTATCCTTGCTTACAAATCATTCGAATCATTAGCTGAAGTTGCAAAAGGACCAGCAAATAAAGTCTTTATTCCGTCTAATGCAATTGAAACACTTGGTACTCTTGGGGCAATTGGAGAAATATTTAAAGAAAAACAAGCGAAGAAACTACCTTCAAATGATACAGGAAAAGAACAATAAAAGTGAGGAAGAGAAATGGGATACCATTTCTCTTTTTTTGTGCGTATATTCCGAAAAGCTTGTACATATCCATGTATAAAGAAGGTGATGCAGTGAAAAAGTATGCAACTCGAATACATGGGAAGAAACTGATTTCGTTACTCCCTTTATATGCGCTAATAGTAATTATAATAGCGTCGATTTTGACGTCACTTTTACATACAATGAAATCGAATTATGCAAATCAATGGTTTGGAAAAGTATCGATGCAAGGTTTTGTTCAAATGATAGAAAGTGAGAATCGCTATTACGGATTTGATTATTTTAAGCAGAATAAAAGAGAGTCAGTTGGGAATTTAATGTTCTCTATTGCGACAGATTTGAAAATTAAAGATTTAAGAACATTCGTCGGTAAAGAAGTACCTGGTATGTCAAAGTATTATTCTAATATTATCGTAGCTGGGGAAGGGACAAACTTGACGAATATCCCAAATGAATCTAGTGTACCGATTGAAGAAGTAACGAAAGAACGGGAAGTAGCAAAAGATAAAGTTACAGAAGCGGAAAAGAATAATCCGGTTCAGAAAAAGAACGGAGCGAAAAAAGGTGAAAGTGCAGTATATATTTATCATACACATAGCTGGGAATCCTTTTTTCCATTATTACCAGGGGCAACTGATCCATCTAGCCCAGATGTAAATGTGTCCTTACTAGGAAAACGTATGAAGGAACAACTTGAGGGGCAAGGAATTCCAGTAATTCACGATAAAACGAATATGGGTGATTTATTAGCGAGTAAAAAGTGGGTATGGTATCAGTCATATAAAGCATCTCATGAATATGTAAAAGGAGCATTAGCACAAAATAATAAAATTGCGTTTCCGATTGATATACATCGTGATGATCAGCGTAAGAAAGTAACAACAAAAGTAATTAATGGAAAATCGTATGCAAGATTATATTTTATTATTGGGATGGAAAATGAAGGCCGTGCTGAAAATGAAAAAATTGCAAGAGCGATCAATAGTTATTTAGATGAAAACTATTACGGATTAAGTAGAGGGATTTTTCCGAAGTATAAAAAAGATGGAAATGGCGTTTATAATCAAGATCTATCGAAAAATGCGATGTTAATTGAAGTTGGTGGTGTTGATAATACGTTAGATGAATTATATAACACAATTGATGTGTTAACAGAAGCGTTTAGTAAATATTATTGGAATGATGCGGAAAAAGTGAATGGATGAGGGACGGGAGACCGTTCCTTTTTATTTTGAAATCTTAAAATATGATATAATAGAATTTTGTGAATGTTAAATAAAGGGGGAGAGAGAAACATGCAAATACTACTAATACGCCATGGAGAATCAGAAGCTGATATTTTACATGTGCATGAAGGACGAGCTGATTTTGAGTTGACTGACAAAGGGAGACGACAAGTACAAAGACTTGTACAGAAAGTGAAAAAAGATTTTGCACCAGATTTCATTTGGGCAAGCACATTAAAACGCGCTCGCGAAACGGGTGAAACATTAGCAGAAGCAATTGGTTGTCCAATTCAATTAGAAGAGGAATTAATGGAGTTTAATAATGGAATACAAGCTGGCTTATCATTTGAAGAAGCAAAGAAATATCCAGAGCCAAAATTTCTTCATGACCGTTTTGAAAACGGAGAGTCATTTATTGAGTTTCGAATGAGAATAGAAGGGATTTTTTCTAAAATTGTGACAGAGAATACATATGATCGAATTGCGATTGTTGCCCATGGAGGCGTAATTAATAGTCTATTACGTGCATTTTTCAATATGCCAATTTCAATGGACTACTATTTCAAAATGGGAGATACGGGAATAAGTTTAATTGAAATTGAGGGTGAACAAAAAACGGTGCATTTCATTAATGATACGAATCATTTGGACGGGATGTAAAGACTTATGTACAAAGTTGCATTTTTTGATGTTGACGGTACGCTTTTAAGCGAGATTGATAGAAGTATGCACGAAAGTACAAAAGACGCGGTACAAAGATTAATAGATAAGGGGATTCACGTAGTTGTTACAACAGGGAGACCATATAGTTTATGCTCACAATTTAAGGGGCTAGGCATAAAAACGTATATTTCTGCAAATGGTGCACATATAAAATATGGGGAAGAAGTTATACATAAATCAGTACTTTCAAGCGAAATCGTTCATGATATTTCAAATTTTGCTGAATTACATGGTCACAGTGTTTCTTACTTTACAGAAGAATTTACAATGAATGATATTGCCTCCAAAGATGAACGTGTCATACGAGCGTTAAATGAAACTTTAAATTTAGAGCGGTATCCTGACAAAGTTAAAAATTTGTCAGATGAGATGTATTGCATATGTCTGTATGCTGATGAAGCAGAAGCTCAAAAATTCATTGAAAGATATCCAGCACTTACGTTTGACCGTTTTCATGGTTACGTTATGAATGTATTGGAAGATAGTAAAGTATCGAAGCTAACTGCAATTCAAAAAGTATTGGAACATTTAAATATTAGTAAATCAGAAGCCATTGCTTTTGGTGATGGTGGAAATGATATTGAGATGTTGCAGTATGTAGGATTAGGAGTTGCGATGGGAAATGGTGGAGAGGAGTTGAAGAGAAGGGCTGATTTCGTTACAACGAAGGCGAGTGAAGGCGGAATTTCTTATGCCTTAAAGAAGTTGCGAATTATTTAAAACTAATAGTTAGTCAGTGTGAAAAATCCTGTTTTAATAATGGCTTTTGTTAATATGTATACTGTTTTAGGGAATTATTTGAGCTCTCCTACTTACAATTTAACTGCAGAACAAATCCTTTATTTTCGCTTAGCAGGGCTGTTTGGTATGTTGCTGTCACCACTTGCAGGTCGTTTAACAAAGAGGTTTGAAGTAAGAAAGGTTCTTCAAGGAGGATTGTTGATTGCTATTTTTAGTCTAAGTTCAATGGGCTTTGTTTCGGATCTATCTCTACTTGTAATGATGAGTGTCTGTTTTGTAATAGGTATTGCTATATCCGTTCCGTCTTTAGTTTCTCTTGTAGGTCAATTAGGAGGGAAAGCAAGGGGAATATACTTTTATTTTATTTTTAGGTACTAGTATAGGACCTATCATTTCTATTTATCTTATGAAAATAGGAGGTTATGCTCAAACATTTATTTTATTAGGAATGATACTTTTTATTGGTTTTGTAGCTTCTCTATTTATAATTAATGAATGAGTGGAAAATCACTCAAATAAAGGAATGCGAGGATCTTTCATATGCTCGCATAATAAAATATGAATTTGTCCACGATGATGATAAAAGTGTGCAACGATTTCAAGTAACCATTCAAAGCGCGAATAAGAAATCCCCCAATAGGCAGTCATAACTTCTGCTAATTCTATTTGGGAGTAGGAAAGAAATGTTTTAGAGAGAAGGTTGTATCCTTCAATCATCGTTTGTTGCATGTGAGCAACTGTTACGGGCATATGTTCTATATAAAAGGTATGTAATTCTTTTTCTGAAATACCATTTAAAATGAGTAAATCAGCATGACAAATAAGAGAAAGATGTGCACATATTTCAAATAATGATCGTTTTGAGTGAATCGGTTGTATTTTTAAATCGTTTTCACTATATTGGTTAAGCATATAAATAGAAGTATCGATTGCAACTTTTAGTTGATGCAATGCAGATTGAACAAACATTGTAATTCTCCTCGTCTCCGTATATAATAGTTTCTTGAGGATATTATATCATACTAAAAATTCCGAAAATTCTAGTAGTTTGACTAGCATAATGAAAAGTATTATATTGTAAAAGGTCATATGAAACGTGAAATAGAATGGAATGCAATTATTGAGTTAGGAGTTAGACCAATGAGTTTGAAATATGGAAGAGATACAATTGTAGAAATTGACTTAAATGCTGTAAAACATAATGTAAAAGAATTTAAAAAACATGTAAATGATGAAGAAATTAAGATGATGGCTGCTGTAAAAGCGAATGGGTATGGCCATGGGGCAGTTGAAGTTGCCAAAGCTGCAATTGAAGCGGGAATACATCAACTTGCAGTTGCATTTGTAGATGAAGCAATAGAATTAAGAGAAGCAGGAATTACTGTACCAATTTTAATTTTAGGATACACACCAGTAGCGGCTGTAGAAGATGTAATTCAATATGACGTTATGATGACTGTTTATAGAGTAGAAGATTTACATGGTATAAATGAAATTGCAAACCGTCTTCAAAAGAAAGTACAAATTCAAGTGAAAATTGATACAGGAATGAGTCGTATCGGTTTACAAGAAGAAGAAGTTAAACCATTTTTAGAAGAATTAAACCGTATGGAGTATGTAGAGGTAGTAGGGATATTTACGCATTACTCTACGGCAGATGAAATCGATAAATCATATACGAATATGCAAACAAGTTTATTTGAAAAGGCTGTTAATACAGCGAAAGAATTAGGAATTCAAATACCATATATTCATAGTTCAAATAGTGCGGGATCAATGGAATTAAGTAACACATTTCAAAATATGGTACGCGTTGGAATAGGAGTGTACGGTATGTATCCATCAAAAGAAGTGGATCATTCAGTCGTTTCTTTACAGCCTGCGTTGTCGTTAAAATCAAAAGTAGCTCATATTAAACATGCGAAGAAGAATCGTGGTGTAAGTTATGGGAATACGTATGTAACAACTGGTGAAGAATGGATTGCGACTGTACCAATTGGTTATGCTGATGGTTATAATCGTCAATTATCTAATAAAGGCTATGCGTTAATTAACGGGGTTCGAGTACCTGTTATTGGCCGTGTTTGTATGGATCAGTTAATGTTGGATGTTTCAAAAGCGATGCCAGTACAAGTAGGAGACGAAGTAGTATTCTACGGTAAACAAGGTGAAGAAAATATCGCAGTAGAAGAAATAGCGGATATGTTAGGTACAATAAACTATGAAGTTACATGTATGCTAGATAGAAGAATTCCGCGTGTCTATAAAGAAAATGACGAAACAACTGCAATTGTAAATATATTAAGAAAAAACTGAATCATTTCGATTCAGTTTTTTTATTTTTTTATTCATATCAAATGCGAATATACCCTCGTTATGTAATACGGAGTAAACTTTGCGAAACACACTTTTTAGTTCAACTAAATTAAACTATCACCGGCAGAGATGACCAGTCCCGCAACAAAGATCTAATATACGAGAGTAGGGAAGAGCATCTTGTAAAACGAGGTTGGATAGGAGTATTCAACAAAATGTCCCCAATGTTTATTATAGATGTCTGCTAAAATATCATAATTAAAATAAATTGTTTTTTTAACATATGTATTCACCTAAAAATTAATTAAATTATAATAGTCATGCCTCGTGTTAATTTCAAAACCACATTGTGTATATAGTTTTAAAGCGTGGATATTTTTCGTTTCGACGTCTAACTCAATTGTTGAAACTCCTTCTGTAATAAGAGTATGTACTATATTACAAAGAATATCTTTTCCGTATCCTTTACCTTGATAAGAAGGGTGAACGGCGAATCCTGATAGTGTAGTAGATTGCTCTTGTTTAGAAACTGTAATTGTTCCTATCACTTTTCCAGCAATAAGGGCACTGTAAACTTGATGGGAAGATGAATTCATCATTTTTTGTAACCATGTAGCCGTATTTTCTACTGAATCACCAAAAGCTTTACTAGAAATTTTAATAAGATCAAGAAGTGATTCTGAAGGTGCAAGAGTAAGCTGTATATTATTATCTGTTGTTTTTTGAATTTCGTTTGTTTTGAACTCCATACTATATTCACTATATAAATATGGTAACTTCATATGTTTTACAAATTCATTCCCAGAAATAGAATCCCCATTAATAATAAGAAGAGCTTCATCTGTCTCTCTATTTTGTATTTCTTTCATTGCAGTTTGTAAAAGGATAGTTCCGAAACGTTGTTTTCTAAAATGAGGATGTACAAAGCCTATTAGTTCAAGCTTTGTTGGTCTTTCGAAATCATACATATTTAAAGCGCCAATTAATTGAGTACCGTTATAAAGAAGAAAATCGTTTATATAATCTTCATTTCGATTTTTTAAAAAGTTGATATGTAAATCTGAAGAGTAATCAAGATTGTCTTGTTGCCCACAAATATAAGCCAAATTCTTCATTTGCTGTATTTCACTTTCTGTTACATAACGCTTTTTCTGAATATCCATTGTATACTCCCTCTCATTTGTATTTAAAAATAGGATGGGTGACTTAACCATTTCTTTAATTCCACATTACCTTGCACAGATAACAGTCGGTATAAATAACGATAAGGCTGTCTATATTCTTCTAATTGAGGAATAGACATAATTGTTTCGTAACCACTTTTAAAGGCATGTGCTTCTTTTTCGGTAAGTGCATATTCTAGTCCGATAAAATCAAGCTCTCGCGGAGCAACAGCGTAAGCTTCAGTATCTATTAAACCTGTAATAGTTGTACCGTCAGATAAAAATTGAGTAGGATCCATATCAATTAAGACGAGTGTAGATTCCTTTGGTACGGACAGGGAAGAAAGTTGTGATTCAAAAGTAGGGAATGCATTTTGTATGCTTTCATCATCGGAATAAAACATATTCACAAGCTCTTTACTCACGTTTAAAATATGTGATTGGAATTCATCTAGTGGAACTTGGAACTTGCCTGACGGATTTCCTATGAAATCGGCTTTAAATTTATGTATTTCTGCAAGTCCTTTTCCTAGGCTGAATAAAATAGAATCTGGTTGCTCGATAAAAGATTGAACTGTGTTACCTACTAACTTTTCGACCACCACAAATTCACGGCCATTTAAAACATGTTTTTCTAATATTGTTGGGATAGGAAGATTCGTATGTTCTTGCAGCAATGTATGTACAGTTTCTAAATGATGGACGTTCCTTGGATCAATTCCAAATAGATTTTTACATCCCCACCAAAAATCATTATTTGGTTCTTCATTCATTTTAGAAGCACGAACGATAACTTCTGTATCTTCTGTTTGAACGAGAAAAACATCACTTGCATGATCTTCATAACCTGGGTGCAAGGCTTGAACGGATAGAATAGGTGAATTGAATAGTTGTTGTAACATGAAAAGACTCCTTTTTCTGTAAATTCCATAAATTCATTATATAACAGATGATGTGTTATGAGGATAAAGATAAAAAGATAGACAGCATACTTACATTTATAGTGAAAACTCATTAAAAATATTATATTTCTCTATTTTTGTATGAATTGTCTAAAAATAATGGTGGTAATACTTGAATGTAAGACTCGTATCTTTAAATCTATGAAGAGTAAAAGTAAAATTAAGCATTCATTTATAAGATTGTGAATCACAATAATGTAGACTATAGAAAATATTTCTCAATAATAAAATGAAGAGAAAAGCATGAAGAAGTAGAATGCATTCATTTATAATAGACTTAAATTAATTAATATAATTAATTGTTAATTTTATTATATTAATTGGATAGGAGAGAATGTTATGGCAAATGTACTCGTAATAAATTTTCCTGGGGAAGGTCATATTAATCCGACTTTAGCTGTTGTAAGTGAGTTAATTCAGCGAGGGGAAACAGTTGTTTCTTATTGTATTGAAGATTATAGAAAGAAGGTTGAAGCAACAGGTGCGGAATTCCGAGTGTTTGAGAATTTTCTCTCTCAAATTAATATTATGGAACGAGTAAATGAAGGTGGGAGCCCTTTGACGATGCTATCTCATATGATTGAAGCATCAGAGCGTATTGTTACTCAAATTGTAGAAGAAACAAAAGAGGAAAAATATGATTATTTAATATATGATAATCATTTTCCAGTAGGACGTATTATAGCGAATATTTTACAATTACCAAGCGTTTCATCCTGTACAACGTTTGCTGTTAATCAGTACATTAATTTTCATGATGAGCAAGAATCGAGACAAGTAGATGAAATGGATCCATTATATCAATCTTGTTTAGCGGGAATGGAAAGATGGAATAAGCAGTATGGAATGAAATGTAATAGTATGTATGATATTATGAACCATCCTGGTGATATTACGATTGTATATACTTCAAAAGAATATCAGCCACGTTCAGAGGTATTTGATGAATCGTATAAATTTGTAGGTCCATCAATTGCTACTCGAAAAGAAGTGGGGAGTTTTCCTACCGAAGATTTAAAAAATGAAAAAGTGATTTTCATTTCTATGGGAACAGTTTTTAATGAACAACCTGCTTTGTATGAAAAATGTTTTGAAGCGTTTAAAGATGTTGATGCGACAGTCGTATTAGTCGTTGGTAAGAAGATAAATATAAGTCAATTTGAAAATATCCCGAAAAACTTTAAGTTGTATAATTATGTCCCGCAATTAGAAGTTTTACAGCATGCTGATGTATTCGTGACACATGGTGGTATGAATAGTTCGAGTGAAGCGTTATATTACGGTGTTCCATTAGTTGTAATTCCGGTAACAGGAGATCAGCCATTCGTTGCAAAACGATTGACTGAAGTAGGGGCAGGAATAAGACTTAATCGCAACGAGTTAACTTCTGAATTGTTACGTGAGACTGTAAAGAAAGTAATGGATGATGTGACGTTTAAGGAGAATAGTCGTAAAGTGGGAGAGTCGCTTAGAAATGCCGGTGGATATCAAAGGGCAGTTGAGGAAATATTTGAATTAAAAATGAAGCCGTACGTAAAGATTAAATAGATGTTAAAAACACACTTACTTTTAATTTGTAAGTGTGTTTTTAGTATTACGCGTTACATGTGTTACATAAAAATAGCGATAAAGGAGAAACTTTTTGTATATAAATCGATACCTTTGAATTAGTAGTAAAATTACGTTAAAATAATACTAAGAAAATATATAAGTTTTGGGGGTAATGAATGAAGAAAGTATTTGAATACGTATTATTAACAATTGGCTCAATTATAGTAGCAGGTTCATTAGAGCTTATTTTAGCACCTAATGGATTAGTAGATGGCGGGGTAACGGCTATTGCTATTATGGCAAATAAAGTCGCAGGATTGCCGCTTTATGGTGTGTTCTTAGGAATTAATATCCCAATTTTATTATTTACTGCAAAAGTAATGGGAAAGAAATTTTTTATCCGTACATCTTATGCGAATGTAGTTACAACACTCGGATTAATTTATTTAAAACCATTTCCAGCAATTACGACTTCTGAGTTATTAATTGTACTTTATGGTGGAGTACTGTTTGGAATTGGTGTTGGGATTGTTGTTAAAATGGGTGGAGCAATTGACGGTTCGGAAATGTTAGCAGTTTGGATGAATAAACACTTTAATGTACCGATTAGTACATTTTTACTTGCAGTAAATGCAGTTATTTTCATCTTTGTTGCCATTTTATTTTCAATCGAACAAGCGATGTTCTCATTAGCAATTTTCTATATTGTTACGAAGATGATTGATTTTATATTAGATGGTATTAATCAAGGTAAGAGCGTTATGATTATTTCTGGTAAGAATAAAGAAATAGGCGATTTACTTATGAAAGAATTGCAACTATCTGTTACGTATCTACATGGAGAAGGTGGTTTTTTAGGGGAGCATAAGAGAATCATTTATTGCATTACAAACCGATTCATTTATCCGAAAATGAAAGATCTCGTTCTCTCTGTAGATCCAGCCGCTATAATCGAAGCTTCCTATTCAACAGAAACGACTGGTGTGAAACGTCCGGGAAGGAAAGCTAGGTCAGGTGAATAACTAGAAGAAGGCTGTCCAAAAAGTTATTTTGGAACAGCCTTCTTTTTTATTTTGTTGAATTGTTAACATGTTACAAGTTAAACCCACTGTTAACAAGTTTCCTTGCAACTAGGGAACCAAGCGTTTTTCAATAATATAGCCAACGTTTCAATTTTATTTTCTGGAATGCTACCAAAACCGAGTAATACGTATGATTCCTTACGTAAATCATTCACGAAATCATATGGAGAAAGCGGGTATAATTTAACGCTTTGTTTTTTAGCGGATTCAATCAGTTCGTTTTCATTCATACTGTTATGGACACATAAAACAATATGAAGTCCGGACTGTTCGCCAAGAATTTGAACATTAGCCCCCATTTCTTTCATAATGGATTTTACTAACGCATGATGTTTTCTTTTATATAGTGTACGACTCCGGTTAAGATGACGTTCCCAATTCCCGCTTTGTATAAAGTTAGCAAAAGCAAGTTGTTGTATTGTAGCGACTGTTTGTTTAAAAATTCCATGCAGTTCTTGATATGTTTTTAAAAGATGTGGTGGTAAAACAACATATCCCATTCGTAAAGAAGGTAAAAAAGATTTTGAGAAAGTCCCCATATAAATAACGCGTTCATTTGAATCAAGACTTTGCAAAGAAGGAATCGGCTTACCAGCGTAGCGAAACTCACCGTCATAGTCATCTTCAATAATGTATCCGCTGCAATCAGTAGCCCACTTTAACAATTCTAATCTTCTAGATAAAGGCATAATAATCCCGAGTGGAAATTGATGTGATGGTGTAACGTATGCGACATTGGCATTTGTATTATATAAGCTAGAAATATCAATACCTTTTTCATCCAATGGTATGGGATGAATTTGTCTATCACAGCTTTTAATGATTGCGTGTATACGGTGAAATCCAGGGTTTTCAATGCCGTATTCTTTTGTAGGGCCAAGCAGTTGAAGTAGTAGCCAGAGAAGTGGCTGCGTTCCGGCACCGATCACAATTTGATCAGGTGAAGAATGTACACCGCGAGAATGATATAAATATGTTGATATATGCTCTCGAAGAGCGAATTCACCTTGAGGGTCTTCTTTGGCAAATAGTGCATTTTCGTATTTAAGAATGGATTCTTGTAATGCTCGTTTCCAATTTGTAATCGGAAATGTATTTTGATCAATAAGCCCTTGGCTACAATCATATTCGAATTTTTCGTCTATTAAATTGCTCGTCTTCATTGCTGCATTTCGTTTTTTATTTGGGATAACGTCAATATCTAAATTTGCTACAAAAATACCCCGTTTCGGTTTACTTTCTACATAACCTTCAGCTAATAATTGTTGATAAGCTGATTCAACAGTAATGCGGCTAATATTAAGTTGTGATGCTAAATTTCTGTGTGAGGGTAGACGTGTGCCGACAGAAATAGTCCCTTGTATAATTTCAGCTTTAATATATTCGTAAATTTGCAAGTAAATAGGTGTGTTACTTTGTAATTGCAATGGGATAGTAAAATCCATATAAAACTCTCCTTTAAAACTGTCCTTATAAAAAATACTTAAACTGTCACTTAAGTAAAGGGCAGTTACTTTCTATAATAATGATATAACATTTAGAAAATTAAATAAATAGTTGGGGAGAGTTAAAAATGAATGTTAAAGAAGTAGTAACGGAAGAGCAATTACATGAAGTATTACCTGTTTTACAGCAATTAAGAACGAAACTTTCAAAAGAGGAAACAAGCTCTTTATTTCGAAATATGAAAGAAGAAAATTATAAATTATTTTCGCTGCGTAATGAGGAGGATGAAGTTGTTAGCCTTGCAGGTGTAGCGATTTGTACGAACTTTTATAATAAGAAGCACGTTTTCGTATATGACCTTGTAACAGCAGACACACATCGTTCAAAAGGACATGGAAATGTATTACTTTCGTATATAGAGAACTGGGGAAAGGAAAACGGATGTGAATCTATCGTCCTCACATCAGCATTTGCAAGAATTGATGCGCATCGTTTTTATGAAAGAGAAGGGTATGATAAGGTGAGTTATTCTTTTCATAAAGAATTATAAATAATAAGAAGAAGCTGTCCCGCAAAAGTTGGGAACAGCCTCTTCTTATTTATTAAGTTATTATTGAACGGTAAATAGGTTGTAAGTTATGGTATATGTATTTGAAAAGGTTATATAGTGTATTTTGTCGAATTGTTTTAATTTAATAAAGAGAATGATTGGAGCGCTTATACTTGAAGAAAATAAAGAAACTATCAATCCCTAATGATGCTAGAGTTATCGTCATATCTGATATTCATGGAGAATTAAATCTTTTAAAAGAAGCACTACATAAAGTTAACTTTAAAGATGAAGATTATTTAATTATTAATGGAGATCTTTGCGAGAAAGGACGAGATAGCGTAGGTGTAGTAAACTACGTTATGAATCTTGTAAAGAACAATTCAAAGGTTCACGTTGTTGAAGGAAATTGTGAAGTTTTAGTTGATGCTCTTCTAAATGCAAATCCTCGTCTTATTAATTATTTATGTACGAAAAAGCATTCGATTTTTAATGAATGGCTAGAGCAATTGGATTTTTCAGTTCATGAAGGCACTTCAATTCGTGAAGTGAGAGAAGCATTGCTAAGTGAATTTTCACAAGAACTATATTGGCTAACGGAGTTGCCAACAGCGATTGAAACAGAAGATTATATTTTTGTGCATGCCGGGCTAGAAGATAGAGTAGATTGGAAAGAAACAGAGCGCAAAAATGCGATAGCAATGCCAGAGTTTTTTAATAAATCACATAAAGCAAATAAGTATGTAATAGTTGGTCATTGGCCTGTCGTAAACTATTCTGAAGAAGCACCGTCTAACAATCCAGTTATTGATAAGGAGAAAAAAATTATTGCAATTGATGGAGGAAATGCAATTAAAGAAGCAGGACAATTAAATGCATTTATCATTCAGAGGAAACAAACGGGCGATACGTTTTCTTATACATATGTAGACTATTTTCCAGGGTACGAAGTAATAGCGGATTTTAATGCGAATTCAGAAATGCAGGGCGGAGTGACATATCCGTATTATTACATAGAGCCTATCGAGAAGATGCAAGATTACACAATATGTAAGCAAAAGGAAACAAATAAATTACTCACTGTAAAAAATGAATACATAAAACAACTTGAGTCAGGTGAATATACAGTGAAAACTGATATTTCTTGTGCGCAAATAAGCGTTAGAAAAGGAGATATCGTTTCTCTCATTGATGGTAGTTGTTCAGGATATGATTTAATTAAAAAAGATGGTGTAGAGGGGTGGATAGAGAAAGGCATTTTGCTTGAGCTGAAATAGGAGGGATGTAACCTCCTATTTTTTATTGCCTATTTTGCGCCTTCGTACTTCAATTAACCTTTTAAATTAGTGGACTGCCTGCTGTCTTTAATAAGTAAATAAATCGTACTCGGTAGAATGATAAGCGTCATTCCTAAAAGAATTGCTAGTATGCCATAACCTCTATAGGGAGCAGAAACGCTAAAAGGAAGTATCGCTAAAAAAATCCCTGCTATCATCATTGAAATACTACTAATATTTGAAGCTCTTTTTTCGAGGTGCTTATCATTCCATTCTAATGAAACGGTTGATTTAGTCGTATCAATTTTGGAACTGAAATAACCTATTAATATAAATAAAAGCCCTAATGCTAAAAATATGAAATGATCAAGAGGAAGTGAAAAGCCAAGAGCGATGAGGGCAATGACAATATCGACAAAAAATAAGAATAGTAACATTGTGTTGCCGATCCAATGGAGAAATTTCTGGTTACTCGCTGCTTTAGATAAAGCTAAAAATACAAAGAATAAGAAGGAACATATAATTATATTTACGATTACAAAAGTGCTTTTATCCATTGTTGATGTAGGCGTTCCATTGAAGTCCCATTTCGTAACAATATTTGATGGTAAGAAGAAATATAGAATAATATTTGTCGTAATAATAGTGAGAAATAAAGCAATACTAAATTGATTATTCATTGAATCACCAGCTTTCTAAATCAATAATTGGTATCTTATAACAAAATTATACAATATAATATATGATATTAGTTTTGATTTTTCTGAAAAAATATTATAATTATATATGAAATAAAGGTGAATGCAGGAGGGAATTATGCAAAACGTTGTATTAAAGGGGAAGAAAGTTACAATTCGTACAATAGAAGAATCGGATATAGAAACATTATGGAATATCATATTTAAAGAAGAAAGCCCAGAATGGAAGAAATGGGATGCGCCATATTTCCCGTTCTCAATGCAAGAATACTCTTCCTATAAAGAGAAGATGCAAACTCGTTTGAAAGAAGAACCACTGTCAAATTTAATTATAGAAAATAACGGTCAAATCATTGGGACAGTCGGGTTTTATTGGGAATATAAACCGACGCGTTGGTTAGAGATGGGGCTTGTGATTTATGACCCAACATACTGGAATGGTGGATACGGTACAGAAACATTGACATTATATAGAGATTTGCTATTTGAAAAAATGGAGATTGGTAGAGTAGGAATCACGACTTGGTCTGGCAATGAACGAATGATGAAAGTAGCAGAGAAAATAGGAATGAGCTTAGAAGGTAGAATGCGAAAGTGTCGTTATTATAACGGAACATACTATGATTCTATTCGAATGGGAATGATTCGTGAAGAATGGGAAGCACTATGTGTAACGAAGGGGTGAGAAAGATTGTACGCTATTATTGCTACATTTGATCGTGTGTTTACTAATAAAATTACAGAATTGCAAAATGAATTAACGAATGTAATTGGAACAAATCAATTAGCTGGAGTAGAACCTCATATAACGATTGCGGATTATAATGAGTTAGATGTTAATTTGTATATTGAAAAATTAAAGGAATTTGTAGCTATTCAAGAAAGTATGTCTGCAGTCACTTTTCCTTCTGTTGGAACTTTTCCTACTAACGGTACGATTTTTCTAGCTCCGACTGTTACCGATGAATTGTTAAAACTTCATCATTCTTATCATGATTATTTTAAAAATTTTCATGACAATCCAAATCCATATTACGTACCGGGAAAATGGGTTCCGCATTGTACGATTGCGAATCATTTGAATTCAACTCAGTTTTTAAGTGCGATGGAGTATATATATGAGAATTTTGATGTTACAACAGCCTCGATTGAAAAGTTAAAATTAATTAAGGTGAATTATGAAAATGGTTCTGCCGTTTTTTCTAGTATATTAGCAGAATGTAATTTAAAGAGAATGGAGACATCGAGATGACATATATAATTAGAGAAATGAAGCAAGAAGACATTCACGCTGTACAATCAGTAGCAAAAATAGCTTGGCATGATACATATGAAGGCATTATTCCGAGAGAAATTCAAGACAGTTTTTTAGACGAGGCATATTCTGATGAAAAAATGAAATACCGCCTTAAAAATACACATTTATTCGTTGCGGAAGAAGAGGGTGAAGTAATAGGATTTGCGAACTTTTCACCTGTTAGACTACAAAATGAAGCAGAATTAGGTGCGATTTATTTGTTACCAGGTCAGCAAGGGAA
The DNA here is from genome assembly GCF_052044835.1 of Bacillus sp. 22475. Lineage (NCBI taxonomy): Bacteria > Bacillati > Bacillota > Bacilli > Caryophanales > Bacillaceae > Bacillus > Bacillus sp. 22475. The sequence goes on from NZ_JBQENW010000015.1 coordinate 26,519, forward strand.
AGGGATAGGAAGTGCTTTATTACAAAGAGGGATTAAGGCATTAAATGGGATACGGAAATTGTACATACATGTAGAAGCAGCAAATGAAAAAGGAAAACGCTTTTATGAAGCGAAAGGTTTTGCTGAATTAGAGCAATTTGAAGAAGACTTTGAAGGACATTTGATGCAGACAGTAAGGATGGTTTTATACATATAAGGAGGACTAGAAGTGAAGATTTTTGATTTTAGTGAAAAAGCGGGAAAGCGTATATCAGTATTTCAATCTAATTTCATAATGTCAAAAATAGTAAACCACCAAGGGAATGTACATATCTGTGCTATGCATTTACACGAGAATGGAATCATCGGTAATCATGAAGCAGTTGTATCACAGCTGCTTCTTATTGTTAATGGAGAAGGGTATGTATGTGGGGTAAATAAAGAAAAGATAAAGATAGAGGCGGGACAAGCTGTGTTTTGGGAGAAGGGAGAGCTCCATGAAACAAGTACAGAACACGGATTAACAGCAATTGTTATGGAAGCAGAGAATCTTGAACAAGCGATAGTAATGCCTATTATTCAAGGGGAGTTGTGAAAAATGATAATTAAGGCGAATCAAGAAGATACCAATGAAATATTAAAATATGCGGCTCAATCGCTTTTTGAAGGGACGAGAGGGGATTGTCAATTAAGTACCGAGAAAGCGATTGAAATTACAAAGCCGATTGTAGAAAAAGGAGCATATTATTTAATCATTAAAGAAGCAAATAAAGTAATGGGATGGATATTAATAGGGGAAAATACAGACTATTTTTCTCGTGAAAAACTTGGATTTATATATGAATTGTACGTTTTCCCAGAATATCGCGGGAGAGGATTATCGCGAGAACTGATGGAAGCTGGTATTAAGGAATTAAAGGAGAAATATTCAGAAATTAGGTTGAATGTATTTGCTGGGAATTTTGCAAAAGAGATGTACGAAGAGTTTGGGTTTGTTGAAAGGCAGTTAATTATGACTTTGAAGTGAGTATAATAGTCTGAATGAGGGAAGCGCGAAAGCATGAGAAAAGAAAATGAGTATGTAGCGTATTTACAAAGTGTGTATCCTGAACTACAAATAAAATCGGCACATGTAAATGAAATTGGCCAAAATAATGATGTTTTAATTATAAATGATAATATAGTATTTCGTTTTCCGAAATATGAAAAAGGTATTCAAAAACTTCGAGTAGAAACAAAGTTACTGGAGAAAATACGACCATTTATTACGATCCAAATTCCTGATCCAAGTTATCAAAGATTGCAAGATGAAGTGCTAGGAAAAGTATTTGCAGGATATGAAATGATTGAAGGGGAACCGTTTTGGAAAAATACTTTTACGGGAATAAATGATGAAAAGCAATTACAGAAACTTGCGTGCACATTGGCGGGATTTTTAAAGAATTGCATGAAATTCCGTTATCCACATTTGAAGGTATTATGCAAAATGATAGTGCTGATATATATGCAGAAACAAATAGTTTATATAGTCAATTAAAAGATTATGTTTATCCATACATGAGAGAAGAGGCAAAAAGAGAAGTTTCATTATCTTTTGAAACGTATTTAAATGAAGAGAGCCATTTTAATTTTACATCGAGTCTTGTTCATGGGGATTTTGGCATGACAAACATCTTATATAGTGCAACAAAAAAGGATATTTCAGGGGTCATAGATTTTGGTGGTGCGAGCATTGGAGATCCTGCTTATGATTTTGCAGGTATATTAGCTAGTTATGGAGGAGAGTTTTTACAACTATTTGCAGCACATTATCCTAATTTAGAAGCAGTAAGGGAACGAATGTATTTTTACAAAAGTACATTTGCTCTTCAAGAAGCATTATTTGGTGTACTAAATAATGATAAGAAAGCCTTTGAAGCTGGAATAGCACAGTATGTATAAAAGCCGATTTTAAATCGGCTTTTAATTATCGATACATCGTCCACATCCCAATATCTTTAAACCCTAATCGTTTGTAAATACGTCCAGCAGCTGGATTGTTATAAAACAAACAAAGCGTTCGGCCTTCATTCGTAAAGTCTTGAATCATTTTTTGTAATATGAGCGAAGCGTATCCGCTTCCGCGATAATTCGGATGTGTACATACGCCAACTACCATAGCGGATAATGAATTTTCAGCGGAAGTAGAGGCGGATGCAATAATAGCACCGTCTTTTTCAATATAATATGTGCGTCCTGTATTCGTTTCGATAGCCTGCCTTAATATTTTCTCTGATTCATTAGTAGTCGGAAATTCAGCAATGTCACTTCGTAATTTCATAATTCGTCCTATATCATCGAGTGAGGCAAGTTTAATTGTTTCATGAATTGGTGTGCTAGGTAAGTTGTTGTCATTTAGACATTCACAAAAATACATTTCATTTTTGACGCCTAATTGTAGACTTGGAGCAGTTTCAAACTTTTCTACAATAGTTGACTTACCAGAGAGTTTAAGCGGCTTATATCTGGAAAGAAGTGCCTCATAATCAGTGGTAACAAATTCTTCTTTACTATAGGGTATAAATGCCTCATGAAAGCGGAGCAAAATTGATTTTAATGTTCCATTCTCTTTAAATACTCCCCATAATTCTTGAAAATCTGTGTCATAACCGAAAGCTTCAATGTCTCCAATAATAAACAAGTTAAGGGCTGCTTCTTCTTTTAGGTAAGCGAATACTTGTTCATGTTCTTTCTTTGTTAATTTTCGCATCATAACGAATCGACCTCTTTTTTTATTTTTCTAAATATTACAACTTGAATTTTTTGAAATCAATATAAAATTTTATGTTTAGTTCACAAACTTTCGGAAAAACTAGGAAAGATATGACAAAGGAGGTTATGAACGGTGGATCATCCAATTCAAGGGTTAATGAAAGCGGCAATGGAAAATTTAAAAGAAATGGTTGATGTAAATACGATTGTTGGAGAGCCTGTTCAAACGGCTGACGGTGGTGTGGTGTTAACGGTTTCTAAAGTGGCGTTCGGTTTTGGAGCAGGAGGTTCTGATTTCCAAACGAATGATGGACAAAGAGCGAACGGTAACCCTGCATTTGGTGGCGGTAGCGCGGGTGGTGTTTCGATTACACCAGTAGCATTTCTTGTGGTGAATAAAGATGGAGTAAATATTCTTCATTTACAAAATGCGACACATTTAGCAGAAAAAATGATTGAATTAGCTCCACAAACAATTGATAAAATTCAATCGATGTTCCAAAAAGAAGAAAAGAAAGAGGGAAATCATCATCCTCAAAACCCTGATGAAATCCTTTAAAAACGCCTGCTTATGAGCAGGCGTTTTTTCTTGTAATCACTATGTAATAAAACACATGAAATTGTAAATAGTTTTTGAAGTTTTTTCTATGTTTCTAAAATTTTTCATGTTAAAATATGCTATAGAATTGAAACATATAAAACGAAGGTGGCTAGGTGCTTTGTCTGGAGGATCTGACCAAGTAAAGAATATGATATATATTAATGGTAATCGTCGAGGTCATTGTTTTATTACATCAGGAATTACGTTTAAAGAGTTTGCGAGTAACATCCCTTCACCGCTTCATCAAGTGTTGCTTTTGAAGCACAACTTTGAATGGACGGATTTTCATTATCATACTTTATTTGAATATGTTGAGGAAGAAAATATACATAAGTTAATTCAAGCAGAGATTGATGAATTTGATGAATTTTGTTGGGTAGATTTTGATGATGCAAGCGATTTAGATGAATTAGAGCCGAAAGAAATTGCAGAATTATTATATTTGGCTCACAAAAAAGAACCACTTGCAAGAACATTCTTTCCGTTACTGAAAAATAGATTTGTTTATTTTTCACATGATGACGGATGGTACAACAAAGTGTATTATCGTAGAATTGCCGATTTTGTAGGAATGTTAAGTAAAGTCATTCCGTATAAACTCGGTGCTTTCGGTAAGAAACGTTTTTCTTTCTTTCAAAAATCAAAAATTTTCCCAGCAATTTCAAAAGAATTGATTATGGGACTTATTCCACTAATGGAAGATGGTCTTTACATAGATCTAGCAGGGAAGATTGAGTCAAGAAGAGGTCTTGAAATTCCGGTATATGTAGTTGGTTCGTATGAAAGTACGGATGAGGTGCTAGATAATATCGATGAATTGAAAGAGGAAGCAACAGAAACAGGTTGGCTCATTTTTGATAAGAAAGAACAAGAGTGGCAATGGGTTGTTGACTAAGAAAACTTGGCGCATGAAGTCAAGTTTTCTTGTCATTTGAAAGGAGTACAAATGAAGAAATATTATACAATTGTGGGTATTGTAAGTATTATTCTCGTGGCAATATTACTTATAACTTGTCCGAAAGAATCAGATTTTAAAGTGTATGTAGAGGATAAGTATGCGTTGAATTGTAATGAGAGTAGTTTTGAATGCACGCAAAATGTAGATGGTAAAAAAGAAAAACTACAATTTGAAAGTACAGATGCACGAAATGGTGTATTCTTTATGACTGTAAAGCAAACATTTAAAACAGAAGCTGGTGTTTCAAAAGAATATAGCGGAGTAGGAATGTTTGGTACATTTCTTTTTGTTTCAGAGAAGACTTTCTAGTAATAGAAGGTCTTTTTTTTATGCTTATGTTCATATAGATGAAGTAAGACAAGCATAGGAGGGATAGCGATGAAGAACACATGTATCGTTTGCGGTGGTGAGGAGTTTTTTTCCTCAACATTATATGCACGTACGAAACAAGATTGGGCATATGCACCAAACATGTATCGGTTTGAAAAAGTATTTATTGAGCATAGGGATGAAGAAAATTATCCAGTGTTTCAAGAAATTACAGCGAAACATTGTTGTGGATGCGGTCATATTATGTTGTATCATGAATGAACACACCAAGTATAACTTGGTGTGTTTTTTTAAAACGCTGACAAAGCAAGCGGATAAAGTAAAGTAAATAAAACAGAAAAACTACCAAAACCAATTGCTGTATATCCAAGTGTTCTTGCTCCGAAATTGACAGCTAATAGGCCAACTAAAATTGCTAGGGAGCCGAGCGTAACTGGATAAAAAGCAATGGAGAATAACGAAAGAAATAAAGCGACATAGCCTACCATTGCGCCGGTATTTGTACCTTCTATCTCATTTGCAATTTCTTTACGCTTATGTCTAATTGGAATGCCAGCTGGTGATATTTCAGCAGCATACTCTTCGTTTTTTTCACCACTTTTAAAATGATGATTTCTCTTTCTTCGCATGTACATCCCTCTCTTTCAATTGGGTGTATCTATAGTATCTTTCAAAATGAGAAGAGCATGAGTATGAGTTAAACCCAAGTAAAGCAAAAAATGGAGAATACGTATTCCATCGTTAACATATCCATTTCCTATTGAAGATAAAGTGCGGGATTTTTTCCATCACGACTGATTATCAGCTAGCAACAATTGGATTTTTATGAGCAGTTCTCTCCCATTAACTGGTCCGCATCCATTGAATTTTGAGGTAGGTGTCTTACTGCAAGCGGGATAAAACAGGAATTTTGGAAAATGATGTAGAATGAAATGAATGATAATACGTGAAGGTAGGGGAATGTATGACAACATTTAATTGGCATGAATCAGCAGAGAAGAAATGGGATAGTAGTGCGGAGTTTTGGAATAAAAATAGTCAGGAAATGTGGGATAGCGGGAGTAGGAGCACAATTATTCCGTTTTTTGAACAATACGTAAAGAAAGAAGCACAAGTGCTCGATGTTGGTTGTGGTGATGGGTACGGTACATATAAATTAAGTAGCGCAGGCTATAAAGCAGTGGGAGTAGATTTATCGGAAGTGATGATTCAAAAAGGTAAGGAGCGCGGAGAAGGACCAAATTTATCTTTTATAAAAGGAGATCTTTCTGCATTACCATTTGAAAATGAGCAATTTGAATCAATTATGGCAATTAATTCTTTAGAATGGACGGAAGAGCCATTACGAGCATTAAATGAAATAAAGCGTGTGTTAAAGAAAGATGGATATGCATGTATTGCAATTTTAGGACCGACAGCAAAGCCACGAGAGAACAGTTATCCTCGCTTGTATGGAAAAGACGTTGTTTGTAATACGATGATGCCTTGGGAATTTGAACAGTTAGCGAAAGAACAAGGTTTTAAAGTTATAGATGGCATCGGCGTATATAAGCGCGGAGTAAATGAGAAGATGTTAGGTCAACTACCTACAGAGTTACAACAATCGTTAACATTCTTATGGGTATTTATGTTAAAAAACGTATAAAGAAATGAAAGAATTTTTAGGAGGTAAATAAGTGCAGAAAATACAAAAAACTGATACAATATCATCAGAACCAATTAAAGGGGGACTAGGGTATATGACAACTACTACAACAGTGAAATCCGATATTGAAATCGCACAAGAAGCGAGTATGAAGAAGATTCAAGAAATTGCAGCTGATTTAAATATTTTAGAAGATGAATTAGAGCCATACGGGCATTATAAAGGTAAGTTATCTCTTGATATTTTTAAGCGCTTACAAGATGAGAAAGACGGTAAAGTTGTTTTAGTAACAGCAATTAACCCAACTCCAGCTGGAGAAGGTAAATCAACAGTAACAGTTGGTTTAGGTCAAGCTTTTAACAAAATTGGTAAGAAAACAGTAATTGCACTTCGTGAACCATCTCTTGGACCGACGATGGGATTAAAAGGTGGAGCAGCAGGTGGCGGTTTTTCACAAGTCGTACCAATGGAAGACATTAACCTTCACTTTACTGGAGATATCCATGCGATCACAACTGCTAATAACGCATTAGCAGCGTTTATTGATAATCATATCCAACAAGGGAACACACTTGGAATTGATACGCGTAAAATTGTTTGGAAACGCTGTGTTGACTTAAATGATCGTGCCCTTCGTAACGTAGTAATTGGTCTTGGTGGACCTGTACAAGGTGTACCACGTGAAGACGGTTTTGACATTACAGTAGCATCTGAAATTATGGCTGTATTCTGCCTTGCAACAGATATTCAAGACTTAAAAGCGCGTCTATCTCGCATCGTAGTTGCTTATAACTTTGCAAATCAACCTGTAACGGTTAAAGATTTAGGTGTAGAAGGTGCGTTAACGCTATTATTAAAAGACGCATTAAAACCAAACTTAGTACAAACATTAGAAAATACACCAGCTATTATTCATGGCGGACCATTTGCGAATATTGCTCACGGTTGTAACAGTGTTATCGCTACGACAATGGCAGCAAAATTAGGTGATTATGTTATTACAGAAGCTGGATTTGGTGCTGATTTAGGCGCTGAGAAGTTTTTAGATATTAAAGCTCGTGCAGCTGGCATTAAACCAGAAGCAGTTGTTATTGTTGCGACGATTCGTGCGCTTAAAATGCATGGTGGCGTAGCAAAAGATCAATTAAAAGAAGAAAATGTAGATGCATTAGCAAAAGGTATGGAAAACTTACAGAAGCATGTTGAAACAATTCAAAGCTTTGGTGTGCCTTTCGTAATTGCAATTAATAAATTCATTACAGATACAGATGCAGAAGTTACATACTTACAAGAGTGGTGTAATGAGCGTGGCTATGCAGTATCCTTAACAGAAGTTTGGGAGAAGGGTGGCCAAGGCGGAGTTGACCTTGCTGAAAAAGTACTAAAAGAAATCGAAAAAGGTGAAAACAACTACGCACCACTTTATGAATTAGAATTACCATTAGAAGAAAAAATTCGTACAATTGCTCAAAAAGTGTATGGCGCAAAAGATATTGAATTTGCTCCGAAAGCACGTAAGCAATTAGCTCAATATGAAGGAGAAGGTTGGAGTAACCTACCAGTTTGTATGGCGAAAACACAATACTCTCTTTCTGACGATGCAACAAAATTAGGTCGTCCATCTGACTTTATCGTTACAATTCGTGAGTTAAAACCATCTATCGGTGCAGGCTTTATCGTTGCGTTAACAGGTACAATGTTAACAATGCCAGGTCTTCCAAAACAACCAGCAGCACTTCAAATGGATGTAAATGAACATGGAAAAGCAGTAGGTTTATTCTAAAAGGTTGTAATTCATCTCGTTTATCTGTAAACTATATATACATCAAGTGGCGCCTTTCCATCGAAAGGCGCCTGTTTTTTGGAGGAAATTATGTTTGATCCAACTGCTTTTGACAATTTAAAAGTAATCGTAGAAGGTGCTGTGTATGATTTTGATCTACATGGAGATATTCTTGTAATAGATCGAAAAGATATGATGGACCTTGCCTCATTAAGTCGTATATATCATATCTCATTTCAATTAACAGAACCGTTCGAACCATTAGTAGAAGCAACATTTTCATTATCTGTGGATGCAAAGAACTTGTCTGGTGAAATACTAGAAGTGCCTCAGTTTACACCAGGTTGTGAAATGAAGCTAGCATTTTCATTCCCGTTAGAACAACCAGAAGTAGGATGCGAAGAAATTGAAACTTTAATGCGTTCTATATGGGGAAAAGAAAGAATGATTATGCAGAAAGTTTCATACGAATATAATAAGCAAGCGATTTCATATCATAATAAGGTAGAGGTTCTATTTCAAAAAGCGATTACAGAAGACCATGTTGATGATTTAATAGCTGTTATTTCACACATGATAGAAACGGTGCGAACAATACAGCATTTTCTTCAAAAATAGAGATAAAGGAGAAAAACAAATGATAAAAGATATGCAACCATTTTTACAAGAAGCTTGGGAGAAGGCTGGTTTTAAAGAATTAACTGAAATTCAAAAACAAGCGATTCCAACTATTTTAGAAGGACAAGACGTTATAGCTGAATCTCCAACTGGAACAGGAAAAACATTAGCGTACTTATTACCCCTTTTACATAAAATTAGTCCTGAAGTAAAACAGCCACAAGTTGTTATTTTAGCTCCAACGCGTGAACTTGTAATGCAAATTCATGAAGAGGTTCAAAAATTTACAGCAGGAACTGAAATTTCAGGTGCATCTTTAATTGGTGGTGCAGATATTAAGCGCCAAGTTGAAAAATTAAAGAAACACCCAAGAGTAATTGTCGGTTCACCAGGCCGTATTTTAGAATTAATTCGTATGAAAAAGCTAAAAATGCATGAAGTAAAAACAATTGTATTTGATGAGTTTGATCAAATTGTAAAGCAAAAAATGATGGGCGCAGTGCAAGATGTAATTAAATCAACGATGCGCGATCGTCAATTAGTATTCTTCTCGGCGACAATGACAAAAGCGGCAGAAGATGCGGCACGTGATTTAGCAGTTGAACCACAATTAGTACGTGTAACACGTGCAGAATCAAAAAGCTTAGTTGAGCATACGTATATCATTTGTGAGCGACGCGAAAAAAATGATTACGTAAGAAGAATTATGCATATGGGCGATGTAAAAGCAGTTGCTTTCTTAAACGATCCATTCCGTTTAGATGAAATTACTCAGAAATTGAAATTCCGTAAAATGAAAGCAGCGGCTCTTCATGCAGAAGCAAGTAAACAAGAGCGTGAAGCAACGATGCGTGCTTTCCGCGGTGGAAAATTAGAAATCCTACTTGCTACTGATATTGCAGCACGTGGAATCGATATTGACGATTTAACACATGTAATTCACTTAGAATTACCAGACACAGTAGACCAATACATTCACCGCTCAGGACGTACTGGACGTATGGGTAAAGAAGGAACTGTCGTATCTCTTGTAACTCCACAAGAAGAGCGCAAATTACTACAATTTGCGAAAAAACTAGGCATCGTATTTACGAAGCAAGAAATGTTCAAAGGAACATTTGTAGAATCGAAGCCACCAGCACCTAAGAAAAAGAAACCAGCATTTACTGGGAAGAAAAAGCCTAGATAAATAATGGGGAAGGCGTAACTATTTGTAGTTACGTCTTTTTGTTTGTAATTGAATAACAAAGGGAATTTAAATGTATCTATCTTATAAGAAATATCGATAAGGGTGAATCATTTCTCATTTAGTTTGTACAAGGAAGTAATATAAGAAAAGTCGAATATTAAACTGATGCGAAATGATAAAAAGAAGGTTCATATATGGATAGGAAATTAGGAATGTTTTTGAATACGAAACATATTGAAGTAAACGAAGGAATACAAAAAGCAAGGGAATGGGATTTAGAATATATTCAATTATATGCTATGAATAAAAACTTCAACTTAGCTAATATTCCAGTGGTAGAATGGACTGCTTTAAAGAAAAGCTTATCTTTTAATGGAATAAAGATTCCATCATTAGCAATTAGTTTTGGAGAAAATGGAATTACAGGAACAGAAGTTGACAGTGCAATAAATCAGATTAAATATATTACTGACAGAGGTTTGGAGCTGGGAGCAAAGATCATAACAGCTCATATTGGGAAAGTTCCAGATGATGAAAAAAGTGAGTGCTATGATAAAATGATACGGGTTTGTTATGAGATAGGGGAATTAGCATTCAAATTTGGGGGAGTCTTTGCTATTGAGACAGGATCTGAAAAAGCAATAGTATTAAAACGATTTTTAGAAAATGCAAACTCGAAAGGACTAGCTGTTAACTTTGACCCAGCAAATTTAATAAGTGATGTAAATGAAAATCCGTTAGAAGGTTTATTACTATTAAAAGATTATATAGTACAAACTCATATTAAAGATTGTAAAGAAGTGAAAAGTAATAGTTCAAGTAAGTATATAGAAGTAGCAGTAGGAAATGGTGAAGTGGATTTCGATATATTCTTCAAAGTATTAGATGAAATTGGATTCGACGGATATAACATGATTGAAAGAAACAATTATTTTGACGAACTGGATGGGATGAGTCAGTCGATAAATTTTGCAAAGAAGTACATACCAACTCAAAAGGAATAACGATACCAGCTGTAGAAAGCTACATAGAATGTAAAAAAACAATAGGAGGAATACAAATGATTCATAAAGTAGGACAAATTATGTTATATGTAAATAATCAAGATGAGGCAGTAAATTTTTGGACGGAAAAGGTAGGGTTTCATGTAGTTGCAGAGGAAGATAACAAGCAAGGAATGAGATGGATTGAAATTGCTCCAACTAACGGTGCTGAAACGAGCATTATATTACATAATAAAGAAGTTATTTCGAAAATGAGCCCAGAATTAAATCTTGGTACACCGTCCTTAATGTTCTTCTCAGAAAATCTGGATCAATTATATGCAGGTTTAAAAAATAAAAATGTTACTGTTGGAGAAATGGTAACTATGCCTTCTGGTAAAGTGTTTAACTTTGCTGATAGTGAAGGGAATTATTTTGCGGTTATGGAGAAGAACCAATAATAATATTGCTATGTGAAAATCCCCCTCAAATATATTGAGGGGGATTAAATCTTTGAAGTGGATTTTTCATGAGAGAGTTGTTTAATAAAAAATGCACCTTTTTCAATAGCGGTTTCAATGTAACCGACAATTTGATTAAACGTAAACACCTGTAAGACTTCATGCAAATGTTGCTCAGGATACAACATATCTTCAAAAAGATACTTTCGAAAAGCTAAAACGTTTTCTTTAGAAACCTCTTCAATATCCACAATGTGAGCCTCTTGATTGAGAAGAGAGAAGAGCTGTTGTTCTTGATCGTAATGATGAAGCAACTTTGCATTTAACAGTTTAAAATCGTTATAGTACAGGGGTGCGATAGTTTCGTCATTCTCTATTCTATTTTTTAGCCATGGTAGAAAAAAGCCACTTAGCCAATTATCATCGGCAATGAGGTGGGTATAATAGCCTAAAATAAAGGGGGAATCTATATGTGCTTCGTATTTATGAAAGAATGAATCATAATCTATTCTTCTCGTATAGTTCTTCGTTGTACCAGCGTAAAAGTGTGAAGTTCCTTTTTCTTCTGCTGAATGAACCGCATCAGGGGCTACCCCTCCAAGTAAGAAAGAAGTTTTATCTTGAATACATAGTTTCTCAGCAATACCGTTAGCGATAATAACATGCATAATTCGTGATCCCATGAATGCCACCTCTGTTTCAAGTATTCATTTCAGGAAGAAGACTGAACAGTTAGTATTACTTTCCCTATACTTTTTCTACTTTCGACCCATTCATGTGCTTTCCCTGCATCTTGAAGGGGAAAAGATTTTGTAGCTTTAATTTGCAAACTTCCGTCACGCAAATAACGGAAAACTTCATTTGCCGTTTCTTGGAGTAGTTCAGGGCGTTTTTTCCGTGTAGTGCCAAAGCTAAAGCCTAGTATAGAGCGGCAACTTGCGTGTAAATCTTTCGTTTTGAAATTGCCAATTTTACCGCTTGCATTACCGAAATGAACGAGGCGACCGTAATAAGCTAGGCAGTTTAAACTTCTTTCAGAGACAGTTCCAGAAATAGAGTCCAAAATTATATTCACTCCTTCTCCGTTTGTCAGCTCATTGACTTTCTCTACAAAATCTTCATCTTGATGACAAATAACATAATCAGCTCCAGCATCTAAAGCGATTTCTTTTTTCGTTTCACTTCCGACAGTACCGATAACTGTTCCAGCCCCTAATCGTTTTGCAAGTTGAATCGCGGTAGTACCAATCCCGCCAGCAGCCGCATGAATGAGTACAGATTCACCTTGTTGAAGCCTTGCAACATTTGCGAGTAAATTATAGCTTGTGAAAGATACGATCGGACAAGCAGCTGCAGTTTGAAAGTCGACTTCATGGGGTAAAATGAAAGTGAGATTTTCATTTGAAACAACGTACTCTGCGTAAGATCCATTTTGAGGAAAAGCAATGACACGCTGTCCAGGTTGAATATTTTTCACATGAGAACCGACGCGTTCTACAATACCAGTTGCATCTATTCCTGGAATAAAAGGTAGTGCTTTATTTCCTTTTTTGCCATAACGTGATTTAATATCAGCGAAATTTACACTAGTAGCAACTACGCGAATTAAAACTTGATCTTCTGAAATAGCCGGTATATCAAAATCTGTATATTTCATCACTTCAGGACCACCGAACGACGTTACAACGATAGCTTTCATTATATGTCCTCCTAAATTTGACTATATAAATTATTTTAAATCTTTATCAGAAATTGGAAAATTATATAATAGTTATGTGTGGTTATAAGTGAAGCTTATGAACTCAGTGGATCATTATATTAATTTATATAAAAAACTTTTTCGGAAAAATCGAACGAAATATGAATTACCTGCCAATATATAGTGTAAGACAAAGGAGGGCTGGAATATGAAGGGTGAAATAGATTACGCACATTTAATTCAATTAACTTTATCAGGCAATAAAGAAGCGTATAGCGAATTGTATGATGTAACGATTCAAGAAGTATATAAAACAGCACATTTTTTAATTGAAGATAAAACGGATGTAGATGATGTCGTTCAAGAAGTATACATACAGCTATATGAATCGCTTCGTAAATATGATAGCGAGAAACCATTTCGCCCTTGGCTAATTGGGCTTGCGATTAAACAAATTCATTCTTATAGAAGAAAGAGGTGGATGCGACTACGAATTATGAAAAAAGCAGAAGAGCAAAGAAAGCCAGTGCAAATTGATTTTTCTAACGATGTTGTAAGTAAAATATCAAACCAAAAACTAATCGAACTCATTCATAAATTACCGTATAAATTGAAACAAGTTATTATCTTAAGATACTTATACGAATATTCACAAGAAGAAGTAGCACAAATATTACATATTCCAATTGGTACAGTGAAGTCTAGAATTCATGCGGCATTAAAGAAACTACGTCAAAAAGAGCAAGTAGAAGAAATCTTTTTAGGAGAGGTAGGGAATGTGAAATGAGTTTAGATTGTAGAGTTAGAGAATCTATACGAGAAGAAGCGAAGGGGATTGTTGCCCCGCCAGAGTTAAAAGAAAAAGTAATTGTTCAAATCAAAATGAATCGCGGGGGAAATAAGGTGAAGAAACGTCTTATCGCCGGAGTGCTTGCAGCAGCATTTTTAATCCCTACGACCGGTTTTGCATATCAATCTATTATGGCGGATGGTATATACGGATCTTTTGAGAATTTAAAAAAACACGCCGGAGCGATGACGTTAGAAGCGTATATGCGTTTTAATGCAAAGTTATCAGAAGCGAAAGATGAAATGGGCACGAAGGAATATGAGGAGTTTACAAAAGAACTAAAAAAATTAACAAATGCAAAGCTTGCGTACGGAGATTCGAATGGTAATATAGATTATGATGGATTATCACCAGCAAAAAGAGAAGAAATGAAAAAGGTAAGTATGGGCCTTCAACCATACTTTGATAAATTAAATGGTCATAAATCTAGTAAAGAAGTATTAACGCAAGAAGAGTTTGATCGCTATATGGAAGCTTTAATGACACATGAAATAGTACGAGTGAAGACAAAATCAACTGGTGCAATAAAAATAGAAGAAGTACCTGAGGCGTACAAAGAAAGATTTATTAAAGCGGAGCAGTTTATGGAGTATGTAGATGAAAAGGTGAGATAAGTAAAAAAGCTCAAAGCTTTAGCTTTGAGCTTTCTTTATTAAAAGAAAATAGAGCATTCAATTATATTTTTTCATCGTTGCATGATCCTTTTGTATAAAACAATCTAAAAGGGAATAACCAGCTATTAAACTAATAATCGTAACAAAAGTTGTATTTATTAGAATAATATTAACTAAATAAGGTAGGTATTCGGCAAGTGGTGAAAAGAGTAGTGCTGGGGAAAAGGAAATGAATAGTGTAGGCACTGTAATAGCAATAAATTTATCCGGTTGAAAGCTCCAGTTTTGTTTACTCGTTTCGCGATTAATAGATTGAAGGAATCGTAATAAAATGCCAACTATAAGAGGGAAGAGTGTAAAGTAGAATAATCTTGGATAAACGTTAAAGTTCACTTGTGCATCTGTATCTAAATAAAATTGAATTTTTACTCCTACAAATAATAATAAGACGATAAATAATGTGAAGCAGAGGTATAGCATCACTTTTTGCATTATATTCCACCATCCTTTACTCAAAATATATTCGAAAAAAGAAGAGATATACAATAACTACTGTTGTATATCTCTTCTTTTACTGTTAGTTAATAGTGGAGTTTGCTTTTTCTTGCTTCGTGAAATAATCAATAATGCCCATTGCGCTAATTTCTATATCTAGATGTAAAATATTATAGACGGAATGATCTGATGGAACGTTTAACTTTGTAAGATGAGAAGAGATTTTATCCATTAACAAAGTTTGTAAAGCTTTAGTTGCTTCATCGAAATCATTATACTTTTCAAAGACTTCCTTACCAGTATGAACGAAAATAGGTAGCCAATATTCCAGTTGATTATATACTTCTGTAACATGAGAGGATGCGCCGTAATGACCGAAATAAATAGTATCTACATTCATACTTTGAATGTGATTTTTAGAAGTAATCATCGCATCTGGTTGGAATTGTGAAGGGGACGTTGATGGTAGATATAACTCTACATCAACGTCTGCGAGTTCTCTATAATAAATTCCAATTGTATCGCCAGTAAAAATCCCGTTTGTTAATGAATCGTGAATGCTAATATGGTGCTTCGCATGTCCTGGTGTATCATAAAATGTAAGGGTGCGGTCTTTTGCAATTTTTAACGTATCACCATGTTGTACAATATGAACACGTTCTTCTTCAATTGGAAGAATTGGATCAAAGAGTTTATCGAAATCTTCTTTGTAGACAGCTTTTGCACCTAAAATAAGTTTTGTTGGATCAATCATATGACGAGCACCACGAGAATGCACATATAACGTAGCATTTGGGCACTTTTCCATCATTAAACCAGCTGCGCCAGCGTGATCTAAATGCACATGTGTAACGATAATGTTTTTAACATCGTTTAAATCAATATGTAATTGTTGTAAGCCGTCTAAAATATACGGAAGAGAAGGGGCTGCACAAGTTTCAATTAAAGTAATATCGTCACCTAATAAAACGTACGTACCTGTTCGTTCATTATGCTGTAAATCGAAATCATCAATAAGATATAGGTGAGAAGATAATTGCTCTACTTTTTTCATAGTTACCACTCCTTATATACTGCATGTTTTTATTATACGCTAAAATAGAAAAAAGGCAGAAAACGAAGCTCGTCTTCTGCCTTTTTGTAATATTATTATTTCGTTTGTTGTTTATTAATAGACATAATGAACAGTCCAACAATCCCGCCTACTAATGGAAGCATAATCTCTCCTGCTAAATTAAAGTAGGAGCTTAAGAATAAACCATTTACATCGATTACCCAGCCAGTAACATACAATAACATCATATATAGTACGAAATAAAACTCGCGATTTGAAATCGTTTCATGTTGTGCAGTTTTCATAATGAACACCATCCTTTTCTTTTATAATGGAATATAAACTGTCACATTTTGTTCACATTTCAATTGTAAAACTTTCCATCATAAAAGTCTAGTAGTTTGTGTCGAATTTCCGAACAGAAATAAAGCGCTATCATTACAACTTATAAGTACGTAATAAGAGCTGTATATTCACGAATGTAGTATAGTATAAACATAGAATGATAGTGAAGAGAGGGGCAAAGACAATGACAGTTTATGATTTTTCAGCTAAAACAATTACAGGTGAAGAAAAATCGTTAAAAGATTACGAAGGAAAAGCACTTCTTATTGTCAATGTAGCTAGCAAATGTGGTTTCACACCACAATATAAAGGATTACAAGAGGTATATGATAAATATAAAGACCAAGGACTCGAAATACTCGGATTTCCTTGTAACCAATTCGGGGGACAAGAACCAGGTACAGAAGCGGACATTACTAGTTTTTGTGAATTAAACTACGGTGTAAACTTCCCGATGTTTGCAAAGGTTGATGTGAAAGGTGATAAGGCTCACCCTCTATATACATACATGACAGAACAAGCACCAGGTTTACTTGGTATGAAAGCAGTGAAATGGAATTTTACGAAGTTTTTAATCGGAAAAGATGGGAAAGTAGTAGGGCGTTTTGCTCCGCAGACGAAGCCGGTAGATTTAGAGGTTGAGATTGAGAAGGTGCTTGGGGAATAAGTAGGAGTCATTACTTGGATTACTTCCGCTAAATAGCTCGTTTAATTTTTCTGCAACTAATTCTTGCATGCTTGTTAGTACGTGATTGTACGTATACAATGTCATAAAGATATCCATATGACCTAGAAATTCATGTTAATAGTTTGTTATCTTAGCGTTATAGTGGAATTACAAAATTCTATAACGTTAAGATACAATGGAATTACTGAAGAACAAATTGAAGGTATAGTCGGTCAAGCTACCGGCTTTTTTCTTTAGGAACGGGGAGATATTCTGGATTTGTGTTCGTAAGCGATTGTAAATCCCACACAAAACTTAAAATTTCAGGGCTGGAAGTTGAGGGGATATTCGTTATATTTTGTATTCCCTCCATTTTAAAAAAATAATGAAGACTAACGCCTTTTATATTGGCAGTAGCCTTCGTTATTAATAATTATGATAAAAATCTGTGTTTTATTTTCGTTACAAGTTATCGCAATATTTAGATTTAACACTTAATGCTTTGTAACTAGCGTTTATTATTTATTAATTTTATTAATGATATTATTTAAACCCTCAAATAGTGCATCTTTGACTACTTCAGTATAATTACTATAATTATCATTTTTTTCGATTATTATATCTATGACTTGTTTTAACTTCCCATCAACTATAATTGTTAACCCTTGTAACTTTTCACCAGTTTTCTCATTTTCAAATTCTTCATTTAATATAGTTACTACATCTTTATTACTCATACTATTATCATCCTTATCCTGTTTAAATTATAGTGAAAATAGATTAGTATTAGACTCATCAATCCAATATTTCTCTGATTCAGGTATAAATTCAGTAAAATCTTCATATCTACCATCCCAATCTTTCGGTACATATTCTTCATATGATGCTGGTTCTGGAAACATTGAATATAGTATTTTATCATCAAAGTTAATTAATAACACAGGACTAAAATCTAATAAATCTGCTCCTTCATTTTTACTTTTAATATTTTCAAGTAATAAATAATTTAATTCTTCTTTAGTTGTGTTATATTTTTTGATCCTTGGTAAAAATGATTTTACATTTTCATTATCTAATACTTTTATTCCATTTCTTTCTTCAGTTTCATCAGTACCTTCAATGTTTATACCTAAATTTTTATATGCATTATCTAACTTATTATAATCTAAAAACCATAATTCTTTATCTGTTACATACCATTTTAATTCATCATTATATATCACTGCTACAACAATATTTTCTGCATAAAGTGGTTCTAATACCATAATATCCTCCTTTTATTATCACTTTATAACCTTGCCATTTTTGGCGTATTCTTCTATCCATTCAATCCAAGGTGCTGGCAATTCATAAGAATTTCCTGGCGTTGTTGGGTCAACTATTTTCGGGGCGGTTCCTCCTTGGTTTAGTGGATTTGATTTATACCCTTTTTGAGGTATCGCATTTTCATTAATAAAATCATCTAACGATTTAGGTATATCAAATTCAACTATCTCTGCATTACTTCCTCTTTTATTTAAGAAATATTTTGCATGCTCATCATTACCTGTACTTACATTTAAATTAGCTTTTTTATTAGGTATTTTTACATTACTATTTTCATCTATATTTATTCTAGTTCTACTTGCATTTGGAGGGGTTCCACCCTGGACACGCCTATAAGTGATCATTTCCTCTTCAACTTGTGTAATCCTCTTAGTTGCCTTAGAAGCTTCAGTTGCCCTATCAGCATTTTTAGCAGCTTCAACCGCATTAGTAGTCATTTTCACGCCTTTTCCGACTTTAGCCAGTTTTCCAAAAGGTGTGAGCCCAGCTACCGCCATTCCTCCAGCAAATATTCTATCCCAAGTGGAAAGTTTTTCACCAGTAGAGGGATCAATTCCATCCCAAGCGCGTCTAATATCATATTCACCTGTCAATTCTCCTGCTATATCTCTAGCCAGCTTATTTCCGTCAAAACCTTTCTCTTCCATTGCTAGTTTACCACACATTGCACCCTCTACCACTGCTATATCTTGATTATCTGCATTGCGAAACTTTTCAGCAATTCTTGTTAATTCTTCTTCAATATGTGAGATTGCATTGGTAGCTGTAAACACACAAGGTATTGCGTTATTGAACATTTGAACGAAATTTTGATTAGATGCGCCTGTCCATTGATAACATATGTTATCAATTTGATTGCGTAAATTTTTATGTATAGATTCTAACATGTGCTTTGTATCATTTGCACGTTTTGCAACTTGTTCTAATTCTTCAGGTGTTATCTTAATCTGAACCATATTTATCCTCCCATCCTCGATTAAATTATGACCCGTGAGGATAAATATGTAAATATCTAAACGGGTAAATGTCAGTATTTTCTCTATTTTTTAACGTGATAATTCTTTTTAGTATTATTACCTTTATGTATTACGCTGAATTTTTAGATGTTTTAACAATATAATTGGTATTATAAATAGTTATATTGTAATGTAATTTTCCGAAGTTTCTAATTAGGGAAAATGGGAAAGTAGTAGGGCGTTTTGCTCCGCAGACGAAGCCGGTAGATTTAGAGGTTGAGATTGAGAAGGTGCTTGGGGAATAAGTAGGAGTTTCACTTTATTAAAAAACGTCTCAAAGAACAATGTAGTTCTTTGAGACGTTTTCTTTAAACTCAAATTTTCAAGATTAAATAACTGTATCAAAGCCATCTGATTTAGGTAGAGAAGCTGCTTTTTTCATAAGCACTTCCCATAAGTGTACGGATTTCTTCCATTCTACCGTAGCCTGCCCCTGTTTATACATAGCGTTCTCATAACTGGCAGTAAGTTGTTGCATATCGGCCGAGTTGTAAAGTGTATCGATATGGAGAGCGTATTCTCGGAATGTTTGACTTTCACCCCGTGGTATGCCAATTCTCGCAAATTGTTTTAAAAGTGCACCGTAAGCTTTTTGATAAACAGCATCATCTTTTCGGTATTTATAGAAATGAATAATAAGAAATGTCATCCATTTCATTCTAGTGGTGAAGAGAATGTATCCTATAATACTAATTAGTATCGTAGAGAGGAATACGTACCACCAAGAAAAACTAGTTTTAGAATTTGTGACCTTTTTAGTAGAAGCTTCTTCTGTATTTTCAATTAAACTTTTAAGTTTTGCTTCATTATTTCGTTGTTGTATTTGCTCGTTATTAGAATTATTTGCTTCGCTATTTTGTGAAATAGGAGCAGGCGTATTATTTATAAAATTATAGGGATTAGTAAATCCTTTTGTTGGTTCGAATGGAATCCATCCGTATCCTGGGAAATATACTTCGACCCAAGAGTGTGCGTTATCGTTCGTGATTGTATAAACATCCTCACCTTCTGCAGAGGCAAGTGTATTGTCAAGAGTTCCTTCTGTATAGCCTTTTACCCAGCGAGCAGGAATCCCGGCAGAACGAAGTAGTACAATCATAGACGTCGAAAAATTATTACAGTAGCCGCTTTTTGTATCGAAAAGGAATTGGTCTACATAATCTTGGCTTTTGGCAGGGAATAAGACATTCGTTGATTCGTATGTAAAAGAGTTGTCTGTGAAGTAATTTTCAATAGCTAATACTTTATCATATCGGTTGTCTTTATCATTTGTAAGATTGACAGCCAAGTCTTTTACGCGCTGTGGTAATGACTCGGGAAGTTGTGTGTACTTTGTCATAAAATAAGGGTTTGTTTCTTGACCTTCATTTGTTTTTACAGCTTTCAAGTTTTCTATGGAAAACTCAGGGATCTCATATGTTACTTTATACGAATGTAAAGTAGTAGAAGAGTCTCCATTCATTGTATAAATTTTTTCTGAAAACGGGTCAACACTGTATGATACATCAGAAGAAGCCTCAACTGATACTAATCCTGCTGGATAGGTAAGGTGAGGGTAACTTTTTTGCATGGTAATTGTTGCCTCAGTAGTTTCCGTTTTTGTATTTTGTTCGTACCAGCTTACGACGTCGTTTTTATTTTTAAAAGAAACCTTTTTCGGATTTTCAGAAACTTCCCAGCCTTTTCCTGTATAAAAATCTTTTGTTTCTACTCTCCAATATTGTTTGTTTTGCGCTTGTGCTGTGAAAACAGTTGTAGGATCCGCCTTATAAGGACCGCCTAATCGTGAGTCATCTAAACCATACCCAATTGTAGAAACTTTTTGTTCTTTACTTGCTTCATATGTGTTGAATTTTAAAAAATCCATTGGGTTTGACCATTGAGGGCCAAATTTTGGAGCAAAGTATGCGATGGTTGCTAATAATACAATAAATATTGTAAGTGGTCTAAGTAATTTTGAGGTTTCCCTAGCATGATTTTGTATGTGTTCACGCTCTTTTATTCGTTCTACTTGAAGAAGAATAAGCATAAAAAAGCCGATGACAACAGTCCGAATAATAGCGTAGTTTGCATTGTATAAATGTAAGTTATGAAAAGTTACGATATAAATAATAGTCAATACAAGGAATAGAAACCCACGTTTTTTATGAATTATCCAAAATGAAGTGAAAGAACTCAAAAACCAAAATGATAGAAAAAATAAAAATGTCGGAAAAACTGGAGAAATATCTAGTAAATTCCCTTGGAAAAACAGGGAGGAATTTCGAAACATATCAGAAAAGAATGTTGTTAGCCAAGATGGATTTATAAAAGCATTTTTATAATACAGGGAATGAATGATAAATAAGACTGTGACAATTTTTATTGGAATCTGCCACCTCGTTTGAAAAAAAGAGAGAGCGAAGCAAATTCCTATAAATGTTACGAAAATATCTAATCTACCTACATTTGTAATACCTATAAGAGGTCTTAGCCATTCTAGTAAAAGAAGAAATACACATGCATGCATAAAGAATCTGTTCGTATCCCACTTGTATTTTGTTTGTAATGTTATCATTTGCTCACCTCAAAAAACACGTTTGTATACCGGTTTTCATAAACCATGTTTACAAATATTTGTCGTTTTTTTAGAGTTTCTATTATACTGAGTTCTCGGTGTGAAAGTTGATTTGCTTTTTCTTTCACGACAAACACCATACATTTTCTATTTTTTATAGCGGCACAATCAGCCGCCTTTTGAATATCGGGAGAAAGATTACTTGTCACGAGTATAATCGTGACGGGCTCATAAATTTTTCTTAGTTCCATTTCTACACTCTGGGAGAGCGGGAATACACTGTCTGCTTGTACTTTTGCTAAATGACAAAGGATTTGTTGTAACTGCGTATCTCCATTGTTTAAAGGGAAAATAGTTTGTTCTTTTCCAATAGACACGAATGATGCTGGTGAATTTTGTTTCAAGACAGCCCTTACGATAGAGGCAGTAAATGTGACGACTGATTCGAATAGAGGAGACTCGGTTCTGTCTATGAATATCATGACATTATGGCTGCGCTGTTGTTCAAACTCTTTTGTCATAATATTGTTTGTTCGTGCAGTTGCTTTCCAATCAATCCATGAAAAGCGATCACCAGGTTTATAGTCTCTGACACCGACAGAGATTGTAGAGTCTTTTGCTGAATTTATATTTGCTGAAAGCGCTCCTTGTTCGAAATGATTTTCCAATTGTCGATATGCTATATCTACATACTGGGGATAGACTAAAAATGTATCTGGAACTGAAAAAGTTACTTCTTTCTCTATCATGCCGAATAAATCGCCAGTTTTGACACGAACGCTTGAAAAAGTGTGCTCGCCTCTAGGGATTGTGTCAATAACATATTGAAACGAAATATTTCGTTTCAATCCTGGGAAGAGTACTACCTTATTCATCTTTGTTTGTTTACAACTTATAAATTGTGGTGGCAGTTCATCTTCTATAACTAAATAAAGTAAGGGAAAAGGAAATTTTCTTTTTATTGTAATCGTGCTTACAAATTGTTCTCCTACTACATATCCATTTTGGTTTGTTATTCGTTTTACTTCAGCGTCCCGTAAAGCGTAGAAGGGGAGTAGTAGCGAATAAAGAGCAATGGGAATTGTGCTGTAAAACAAAAACCAACTTACAAACCCTCCTTGAAACATAGCGTACACAAATGTTAAGACTAGGCAAAAAGGGAGTAGCAATAACTTCGTAACGTGATATAGCGCTCGCAGTATTCGTTTCATCAAGGGTTCATCGTCCTTTGAGTCGGCACAGTAGTTCGTGCAACGATTTTTGCGATAACTTGTTCTCCAGTTATTCCTTCAAATTTTGCTTCCATTTTTAAAATGAGTCTATGTGCTAAAACGTAAGGAGCTAAAAATTTAACATCGTCTGGAATAACATAATTTCTGCCATGGATAAATGCATAAGCTTGTGAAGCTTTCATTAAAGCAATTGAGCCACGTGGACTTGCACCTAGCTGTATAGAACTGTACGTACGAGTCTGATTAACAAGTTTTACAATGTAAAGCTTAATTGCTTTGTCCATACTTACTACCCGCACGCTTTGTTGTAAATAAAGTAATTCTTTTATTGTAGTAATGGCCTGTAATTGAGAGAGTGGATTTGTTTTTTCCATCCGGTTTAAAATTTCAAATTCTTCTTCTGGTGTAGGATATCCCATTTTTAGTTTCAATAAGAAACGATCGAGCTGAGCTTCTGGTAGAGAATATGTTCCTTCATATTCGACCGGATTTTGTGTAGCCATGACAAAGAACGGCTTTGGTAAAGGCCTTGTAATGCCATCGATTGTAATATTGCCTTCTTCCATACATTCAAGTAAAGCAGATTGTGTCTTTGGAGATGTACGATTAATTTCATCAGCAAGTACAAAATTCCCCATAATTGGTCCAGGCTTGAACTCAAATTGGAGCTCTTTCGGATTATAAATAGAAACTCCTGTTACATCTGACGGCAATAAATCAGGTGTAAATTGAATTCGCTTATAATCAGCATCAATGGATTTAGAAAGAGCACGTACTAGCATTGTTTTCCCGACACCAGGAACATCTTCTAATAGCACATGACCGTCAGCTAAGAGAGCTGTCAAAGCTAAGATCGTTTCTTTTCGTTTTCCGACCATTATTTTTTCAATATTATTGATTATTTTTTCTACAGTGGGATGTAATGAATCAAGCTGGGGCATCGTAATCCTCCTAATGTTATTATCGTTTTCTAATCTATTTAGTGGACATATTTCTAATTCTATTTGTAGATAGTAAAACTTCTACCTTAAATTCTGAGAATATTCAGATTATTTATTTCGATTACATCTAGTATAATTGTTTCCGTAACTAAGGGCAATACAGTAAATAATGATTTGTAGTTTTATGTAAAATCAGACTCGATATAAAATAATAACATTGGGAAAAAATTTTTTACATACAATTTATACTCTTTTCCTTATGGCAGTTTTGAAATAATATCAAAACTCTTTTTCTTTTGCAAAATAGTCGATACCTCAAAATACCATTCTCCTAATAATTAAGATTAACCATAATCTTTACAACGGAACACAAGATTTTCTCACAAACTTATTTTCTACTGAATTTTTGACAATCTCTTGAACTGTGCGAAATGTCACATCTGTATTTTACAACCTCTCTTATAGTAAGGGTATGTAAGAGAGACGTATTAAAGGAGTGAACAGTATGAAGAAAAAAACTTCAGCACTAATGAGACGTTTAAAATATTTTTCACCAATAGATCGTTATAACGATAATCATACACAAGAAACATATGAAGATCGCGAATGGGAAAATGTGTACAGAAAGCGTTGGCAGCATGATAAAGTAATTCGTTCTACACACGGCGTGAACTGTACTGGTTCATGTAGCTGGAATATATATGTGAAAGATGGAATTGTGACGTGGGAAGGGCAGGAGCTTAACTATCCAACGACAGGTCCTGATATGCCAGATTTTGAACCGCGAGGATGCCCACGTGGAGCAAGTTTTTCTTGGTACATTTATAGTCCACTTCGTGTGAAATATCCGTATGTACGTGGTGTTCTTTGGAGTATGTGGCAAGAGGAACTACAAAATAACGAGTCACCACTAGATGCTTGGAAAAGTATTGTGGAAAACCCTGAAAAAGCACGTAAGTATAAGCAGGTGCGTGGTAAAGGTGGATTTATTCGTGCGAATTGGGATGAAGTATTACAACTCGTTTCAGCTTCTCTACTTTATACAGTAATTAAATACGGGCCAGATCGAAATGTTGGCTTTTCACCAATTCCAGCTATGTCGATGTTAAGTCATGCTGCTGGTAGTCGTTTTATGCAACTTATGGGTGGGCCGATGCTTAGTTTCTATGATTGGTACGCAGATTTACCACCAGCTTCTCCGCAAATTTGGGGCGATCAAACAGATGTACCAGAAAGTAGTGACTGGTATAACTCTGGTTACATTATGACATGGGGTTCAAATGTACCGATGACGAGAACACCAGATGCTCACTTTTTAGCAGAGGTTCGATATAAAGGAACGAAAGTCGTTTCTGTCAGTCCTGACTTCGCTGAATCTACAAAGTTTGCGGATGATTGGATTAGTGTGAAACAAGGTACAGATGGTGCACTTGCGATGGCAATGGGGCATGTGATCTTACAAGAATTTTACGTAGATAATCAAGTGGAATATTTCACAAAGTATGCGAAGCAATATACTGATTTTCCTTTCTTTGTCACATTGAAACAAAAAGGAGATCAATTCGTTGCTAATCGTTTCTTAAACGCTGCTGATATTGGACGCGAAACGAAGTTAGGAGAGTGGAAACCTGTTCTTTGGAACGAGAACACGAATGATTTTGCAACACCTCAAGGCACAATGGGCTCACGTTGGGATAACGAAAAGAAATGGAACTTGCGTTTAGAAGATGAAGAAACAGGTGAAAAGATTGATCCACGTCTTTCTTTACTTGGAATGGAAGAAACGATTGGAACGGTACAAATTCCGTACTTCTCTGATGATGGAAACAAAGTATTAGAACGTACAATTCCAGTGAAAAAGGTTATGACAGAAGAAGGCGAAGTGTTCGTTACAACTGTATACGACTTAACGTTAGCAAATTACGGGGTGAACCGAGGGTTTGGCGGACAAGAGCCGAAAGACTTCAATGATGATGTACCGTTTACACCTGCATGGCAAGAGAAAATGACAGGAGTGAAACGAGAACTAATTATTCAAATCGCTCGTGAGTTCGCACAAAATGCCGCTGATACAAATGGTCGCTCGATGATTATTGTTGGAGCTGGTATTAACCATTGGTTTAATTCTGATACGATTTATCGCGCAGTTTTAAATCTTGTTCTTCTAGTTGGGGCACAAGGAGTAAACGGCGGGGGATGGGCGCATTATGTTGGTCAAGAAAAGTTACGACCTGCAGAAGGATGGCAAACAATCGCGATGGCAAAAGATTGGCAAGGGCCACCAAAATTACAAAATGGTACGTCTTTCTTCTATTTCGTAACAGATCAATGGCGCTATGAAGATACACCTGTTGGACATTTAGCATCACCAATTGAAGGTAACTCACGTTATCAACATCACGGTGATTACAATGTATTAGCAGCACGACTCGGCTGGTTACCTTCTTATCCAACATTCGAGAAAAATGGAATTGAATTATATAAAGAAGCTGTTGCTGCTGGTGCAACAACGCAAGAAGAAATCGGAAAATATGTTGCACAAAAATTAAAAGAAAAAGAACTGAAATTTGCGATTGAAGATCCTGATAATAAAAACAACTTCCCGCGCAACTTATTCGTTTGGCGTGCGAATTTAATTTCAAGTTCTGGTAAAGGGCATGAATATTTCTTAAAACATTTATTAGGTACAACAAACGGATTAATGAATGACGATAGTGATTCATTACGACCAGAAGAAATTAAGTGGCATGAAGAAGCACCAGAAGGGAAGCTTGATTTACTCATTAATTTAGATTTCCGTATGGCTGGAACAGCGCTGTATTCTGATATCGTCTTACCTGCTTCAACTTGGTACGAAAAACATGATTTAAGTAGTACAGATATGCATCCATTTGTGCATCCATTTAATCCAGCAATCGGTTCACCGTGGGAAGCACGCTCTGACTGGGATATTTTCACTTCACTTTCTAAAGCTGTGTCAGATTTAGCGAAGAAAATAGATCTTGAACCAATGAAAGAAGTTGTTGCAACACCACTTCTTCATGATACACCGCAAGAATTAGCGCAACCACTTGGCAAGATTAAAGATTGGAGTAAAGGTGAATGTGAACCAATCCCGGGTAAAACGATGCCACAAATTCATGTTGTTGAAAGGGATTATAAAACGATTTATGACAAAATGACAGCACTTGGACCAAATGCCGGAAAACAACCGATTGGTACGAAAGGGATCTCTTGGTCAGCAGAAAAAGAGTATGAGCAATTAAAGAGCAAATTAGGAGTTGTTCGAACGGATACTATTGCGAAAGGTTGCCCAGACATAAAAGAAGCAATCAATGCTGCTGAAGCGGTATTAACGCTTTCTTCTACAACAAACGGTCATATGGCAGTAAAAGCATGGGAAGCACTTGAAAAACAAACAGATCTAAAATTACGTGATTTAGCGGAAGAACGTGAAGAAGAATGCTTTACATTCGAACAAATTACAGCACAACCGAAAACAGTAATTACTTCTCCGGCCTTTACAGGTTCAGAAAAAGGTGGACGACGTTACTCACCGTTTACAACAAATGTGGAACGTCTTATTCCTTGGAGAACGATAACTGGTCGACAATCTTTCTACTTAGACCATGACATGATGAAAGAATTTGGTGAAACGATGGCAACATTTAAACCAATTCTGCAACATAAACCGTTCCGTAAGTCACGCCCTGAAGTAGAAGGGAAAGAGATTACACTAAACTATTTAACACCGCATAATAAGTGGTCGATTCATAGTATGTATTTCGATTCATTACCGATGTTAACGCTGTTTAGAGGTGGTCCAACTGTTTGGATGAATAAAGAGGACGCTGCAGAGGCTGGCGTTGCTGATAATGATTGGATTGAGTGCTTTAACCGTAACGGTGTTGTCGTAGCGCGTGCTGTTGTAACGCACCGTATACCGAGGGGAATGGCATTTATGCACCATGCGCAAGATCGCCACATTAACGTGCCTGGTACGAAATTAACAAGCACCCGTGGGGGAACGCATAATAGTCCAACCCGTATTCATGTTAAGCCAACACATATGATTGGTGGATATGGCCAATTAAGCTATGGATTTAACTATTATGGTCCGACTGGGAACCAGCGTGATTTAAATGTTGTAATCCGTAAACTGAAGGAGGTAGATTGGCTTGAAGATTAAAGCGCAAGTCGGAATGGTAATGAACCTAGATAAATGCATCGGCTGTCATACTTGTAGCGTAACGTGCAAAAACACCTGGACAAATCGTCCAGGTGCGGAATATATGTACTTCAATAACGTAGAAACGAAGCCCGGAATTGGTTATCCGAAACAATGGGAAGATCAGGAGAAATATAAAGGTGGCTGGGAATTGAAAAATGGTGAAATTCAGCTGAAATCTGGTTCGAAAATGAAACGTCTTATGAACATTTTCCACAATCCAGATCAACCAACAATTGATGATTACTTTGAACCTTGGAATTATGATTATGAAACATTAACAAATAGCCCGCAGCGTAAGCATCAACCAGTTGCTCGTCCGAAATCAGCAATTACAGGCGAATTTATCGACAAAATTGAATGGGGTCCGAACTGGGAAGATGATTTAGCTGGTGGACATATAACAGGATTACAAGATCCGAACGTAAAGAAAATGGAAGAAGAAATTAAAACAGATTTTGAAAACGTCTTTATGATGTATTTACCACGCATATGTGAACATTGTATGAATCCGTCTTGCGTATCATCTTGTCCATCTGGTGCGATGTATAAACGTGAAGAAGACGGCATTGTTCTTGTAGATCAAAATGCATGTCGTGCTTGGAGGTTCTGCGTATCATCTTGTCCATATAAAAAAGTGTATTTTAACTGGCAAACGAATAAAGCTGAAAAATGTACAATGTGTTTCCCACGTATTGAGGCTGGTATGCCAACAATTTGTTCAGAAACATGTGTGGGACGTATCAGGTATATTGGGGTAATGCTATATGACGCTGATAAAGTAAAAGAAGCAGCTTCTGTTGAAGACGAAAAAGATTTATATGAATCTCAGCTTACTGTTTTCCTAGATCCAAATGATCCAGAAATAGCAGCTGAAGCGAAAAAACAAGGCATTCCTGAAGAATGGATTAAAGCAGCACAACAGTCACCGATCTATAAAATGATTATCGATTGGAAAATTGCTCTGCCTCTTCATCCAGAGTATCGTACAATGCCGATGGTTTGGTATATTCCGCCGCTTAGCCCAATTATGAATATGGTGGAAGGGAAAGGCAGTAACTGGCAAGCAGAAGAGATTTTCCCTGCTATCGATAATATGCGTATTCCAATTCAATATTTAGCGAATTTACTCACTGCAGGAGATGAATCATACATTCGTCTTACATTGAAGAAAATGGCTGTTATGCGAACGCATATGAGAGCGCTGCAAATTAATAAAGAGCCAAATGAAGCTGTATTAAAAGAACTTGGTTTAACAAAACAGGATGTAGAAGATATGTATCGTCTTCTTGCTATTGCGAAATATAAAGATCGTTTTGTTATCCCGACTTCTCACCGAGAACAAGTTGCAGATTTATATAGTGAACAAGGAAGCTGTGGTTTATCATTCGCAGGTGGCCCAGGCTCTTGTATGACAATTTCTTAAATAAAGGGGGCAGCAAATTATGAAACAAAGTTTACGAACTGCTTTTTCTTGTTCTTCATTCCTTCTCTCCTACCCGGAACTCGGGTGGAGTGAAGCTTTAACTGAATTACTAGAAGAGATGGAAGCGATTGAACAGGACGATGTTAAAGCTTCACTTACAACATTTATAAAACAAGCGCTACATAAAACGAACGATCAACTTATTGATGGTTACGTATATACATTTGATTTTGGTAAAAAGACGAATATGTATTTAACGTATATGAACACTGGTGAACAAAGAGAAAGAGGGATTGAATTACTAGAGTTAAAGCAGCATTATAAAAAATCGGGTTTTGAAGTAACAGATAAAGAACTACCTGATTATTTACCGCTATTACTCGAGTTTTTTGCAAATGCAAATGAGCTAGACAGTGAACCAATTATGAGTAAATACAAGGAGAATATACAAGCATTACACGTTCAGTTAAAAGAAGCAGGTAGTATGTATGAACCAATTCTTGCGGCTGTTCTACTCGCTATCGAAGCATGGGATGTACAGACAAATTAGAAAGGAGAGTTGTTAAAATGATGAATCAATTTCTATGGGTATTGTTTCCCTATATCATTTTTGCAATCTTTATCGGTGGACATATTTTTAGATACAACTATGATCAATTTGGATGGACATCAAAATCTAGTGAACTATTAGAAAAGAAAATGCTCCGAATCGGAAGTCTATTATTCCACTTTGGGATTATGTTCGTAATTGGCGGTCATGTTATGGGGATATTAATTCCAGAAGCTGTATACCGTTCGATAGGTATTTCTGAGCATACGTATCACATAATGGCAATTAGTTTCGGGCTTCCGGCAGGTGTTGCTTCTATCATCGGTTTAATTATATTAACGTACCGCCGCGTAACTGTAAAACGTATCATTGCAACGAGCACAAAGGGAGATTATATTGCGCTTATTTTATTACTTATCGTAATGTTAGCAGGACTTTCTTCAACATTTTTAAATATCGATTCAAAAGGATTTGATTATCGTACAACAATTGGCCCTTGGTTCCGAAGTCTCTTTATTTTCCAACCGAAAGTTGAATATATGACGGAAGTACCAGTATGGTTTAAAATTCATATTCTTGCAGGGATGGGTTTATTCGCAGTGTGGCCATTTACAAGACTAGTACATGTATTTAGTGCCCCAATTAAATATGTAAGCCGTAGTTATGTAATTTACAGAAGACGTATTCCTAATGAGTTGAAAAAATAATACTGCTGTAAACGGATAGGAGTTAGCAGCTAAAACGAAACGAGGTCTCATATGGCAGGCCTCGTTTTTGTTTACATAGGAAATAATCGTTAATAAGTAGTTTAAATTGAAAAAAGATTAGCATCTAAATAAGATGCTAATCAATGCTACAAACAGAAGCAGAGCAATCTTCACAAGCAATTTCACATTTTAAAAATTGTAAATCGTGGATTGTAATCTTTCCTTTATGAATCGAAATTGTACCTTGCTTTTTTAATTCATTTAACATTCGATTTACACTTTCACGTGAAGTTGCACAGAAATTAGCAAGTTCTTGATTTGTTAATGGTAAATCGATGAGAATCCCATTTTCTTTTAATACACCGTAACTATTTGTCATTCGTATAAGAGTAGAGTACAGGGCACCTTTTTTGCCGTGTAATACTAAATCTCGGAACTTCGTTTGCATTCTTCTTAAATGTTCACTAATCCATTTCATAAATTCAAATACAAGTGCTGGTTTTTGGAGTAATGCTTTTTCTAACGCTTCACGTTTTATAACTCCTACTTCAACATCTTCAAGGCATTTTGAATTTAATAAGTATTTCGCATTGTCCGTGAATAATGTTAGTTCTCCAATAATGTCATATTCCGAACAAATTCGAAGTGTCAATTCTTGTCCGTCAGCACTTAATTTACTAATTTGTACTTTTCCTGAGTGGATGATATAGAGCTCTGTTGCCTCCATACCTTCTTGAAAAATAAAACTACCTTTTTTAATTTGCATTTTATATTCAACAGATGCAAGTAATTCTTTTAAATCTTGAGATAATGTCATACTGTTTGCCACAGTGATCACCTTTCTTCTTATAAGCAATACATTTCCTATTTTGAGTGTAAGTATGATGAAAATGCAAGAGCTATTTTAAAAATAAATTGAAATTTCAATGACCGTAAGGGGAAGAAATCTTCAGTTTTTAGTTTGAAAAATTCAATAGACAAAGTGGATGAGATTAAAGATGTGAACAAAATTCGAACGGATTTGTGAAGAATTTTTGAATGGGGAAAGTAATGTGAGAAAAGTCACATTGAATATGTAGCTTCTTTTTTATAATGAAGGCAAATAAAAAAATTGAAAGCTTACTAAGGATTGCAGCAGAAAAGAAGGGATATAGATGCATGAGAACATGAAAGATTCTTTAGAACGGCCACTTCAAGATTTACGTATTTCAGTTATTGATTGTTGTAATTTTAGGTGTACATACTGTATGCCTGCTGAAGTGTTCGGACCTGATTACGCTTTTTTAAAGGAAGAGCTTTTATTAACGTTCGATGAAATAGAAAGATTAGCGAGATTATTTATAAGTATGGGAGTCAATAAAATTAGGCTTACTGGCGGTGAACCTTTATTGCGTAAAGACTTACCGACGTTAATTGCAAGACTTGCAAAGCTAGAAGGCTTAAAAGATATTGGACTCACAACAAACGGTATTCATTTAGCAAAACAAGCAAAGGCGTTAAAAGAAGCGGGATTAAAACGTGTAAATATTAGTTTAGATGCGATAGAGGATTATGTCTTCAAAAAAATTAATGGACGAAATGTAAGC
Organism: Bacillus sp. 22475; assembly: GCF_052044835.1. Lineage (NCBI taxonomy): Bacteria > Bacillati > Bacillota > Bacilli > Caryophanales > Bacillaceae > Bacillus > Bacillus sp. 22475. Next base: position 59,110 of record NZ_JBQENW010000015.1, read on the forward strand.
GCAAAACCTGTATTAAAAGGAATTGAAGAAGCGAAGAACGCAGGGTTAGAAGTAAAGGTAAATATGGTCGTAAAAAAAGGAATGAATGATAGTCAAATTCTTCATATGGCTCGTTACTTTAAAGAACAAGAAATTCAGCTCCGTTTTATAGAGTTTATGGATGTGGGCAGTACAAACGGCTGGAACTTTGAACAAGTTATTACGAAGGAACAATTAATAGAGAAGATTAATCGTGTATATCCGATTAAGCCTGTTAAACCTCGTTACTTTGGAGAGGTTGCGAAAATGTATCGATATGTAGGGAGCGATGCAGAAGTTGGATTTATTACTTCTGTTTCTGAGTCATTTTGTTCTTCTTGTACGAGAGCCCGTATTTCGGCAGACGGTAAGTTTTTTACATGTTTATTTGGAACAAAAGGAACGGATTTGCGAACGCTTCTTCGAGAAAATATTTCTGACGCCTCATTATTAAAAATTTTACAACATACATGGCGATATAGAACAGATCGATATTCAGATGAAAGAACAGTTGAAAGTACAAGTAAACGTCCAAAAGTTGAAATGTCTTACATTGGTGGATAGTGAAAGGCGGAGTTCTTATGCAAGAGCGTTATGCAAGACAAGTATTGTTTTCTAGAATTGGTGAAATGGGACTAAGAAAAATAAGAGAAAAGCATGTGCTCCTAATCGGTGCGGGTGCACTAGGAGCTGCAAATGCAGAAGCTCTTGTTAGAATGGGAATTGGGAAATTGACAATTGCTGACCGTGACTACGTCGAATGGAGTAATTTACAACGGCAACAGTTATATACAGAAGAAGATGCACAGCAGTGCAAACCGAAAGCAATTGCAGCGGCAGAGCATTTAAGAAAGATTAATTCTGAAGTGGAAATTGTACCAGTTGTATCGGATGTCACACTGCAAGAAATAAAAGAGTTAACAAAAGAAGTGGATCTCATATTAGATGCGACTGACAATTTTGATACGCGCTTACTTATAAATGACATTTCACAAAAAGAAAATATACCTTGGATATACGGTGGATGTATTGGAAGTTACGGTGTAACGTATACAATTCTTCCAGGGAAAACACCATGTTTTCGCTGCTTAATGGATCATCCTATGGGCGGTGCAACATGCGATACAGCAGGAATCATTCAACCAGCTGTACAAATGGTCGTTGCTCATCAAGTAACAGAGGCGATGAAAATATTGGTGGATGATTTCGAGGCGCTAAGAGGAACAATGTTATCATTTGATATTTGGAACAATCAATATCTCTCATTAAAAGTAAATAGACAGAAGAAAAATACATGTCCCTCTTGTGGAAATACACGCACGTACCCAAGTTTAACATTTGAAGCACAGATGAAAACGGAAGTGCTATGCGGGCGGAATACGGTTCAAATCCGTTCAGGGATAAAACGTGTTCTTCATTTAGAGGAAGTTCAAAAACGATTACAAAAAAGTGTACTTGTCCAAAAAACGCCTTACTTACTATCATTTCTAATTGATGAATATCGTTTCGTTTTATTTACAGACGGTAGGGCATTTATTCATGGAACAAATGATGTGAAAATAGCAAAACGATTATACGCAAAATATATAGGATGAACAGAAAGAGAGTTGTCCCTTATTAAAACGAGGTGAAAAAGAATGTTAGAAAAACGTATACCAATTCCAGTGGCAGAAGCAGTTGCACGTGTAATGGAATATGCTTACCAAGGTGAAATAGAAAAGGTTTCTCTTATAGAAAGCTACGGTAGAACACTTGGAGAAGATGTTATTGCAGATCATGATGTCCCGCATTTCAATCGTTCTCCATATGACGGATTTGCGATTCGAGCAGAAGACACAAAAGAAGCAAGTAGCAGTAATCCCATTCTGTTTGAAGTGATTGGTGAAATTGGAGCAGGTTTTGTTTTTACAGAAGATGTGAAAGCATTTCAAGCTGTCCGTATTATGACAGGTGCGGCAATTCCTGCGGGGTGTAATACAGTAGTTATGTTAGAGCTAACGGAAGGATTTGAAGAAAACGAAAAGACTTATATGAAATTGAAACGCTCCTTTGTTGCTGGTGATAACATTTCTTTTAAAGGAGAAGATGTAAAACAAAATAGCATCCTTGTGGAAAAAGGGACTGTTATTAATCCGGGAGTTGCAGTGCTTCTTGCTACGTTTGGTTATAGTACGGTATATGTTGTAAAACAGCCAGTCATTGGAATTGTAACGACAGGAAGTGAACTGCTCGAAGTACATGAACAATTAAAGCCAGGGAAGATTCGAAATAGTAACTCCTATATGATAGCTGCTCAAATTGAACGAGCAGGGGGGATTGTACAGTATTATGGGCAATTCGCTGACGATTTTGAGACGTGTTATAACACTGTAAAAAAAGCGATAAAAGAAGTTGATATATTAATTACAACTGGTGGCGTTTCAGTAGGAGACTATGATTATTTACCGGCTATTTATGAGAAATTACAAGCAAATGTACTTTTCAACAAAATAGCGATGCGACCAGGAAGTGTGACAACTGTAGCTGAGTTAGAGGGAAAACTATTATTTGGTCTATCTGGTAATCCTTCTGCTTGTTATGTCGGATGTGAATTGTATGTTCGGCCTGTCATTGGAACATACTTGCATAGGAAAGATCCGCACATATATCGTGCAGAGGCAATTTTACAGAAAGACATTTCGAAAGCAAATCCGTTTACTCGTTTTGTAAGAGGGAGAGTAGAAATTGTAGATGGGCAATTGCAAGTTACACCAGTCGGTTTAGATAAATCTAGCGCAATTTCTTCACTTGCAGAAGCGAATGCATTTCTCGTTCTGCCGGGAGGAACGAGAGGATTTGAAACAGGAATAACCGTTTCGGTACTGTTATTAGAATCGAACGTCGGAAGTGAGTGGCCGTGGGAAGAGCCGCTTCGATCATACAAGTAATAGAAAAAGAGATTGCTAACTTATATAAGGATCAGAGGTGCAAGATGACACATACGTATTATGAAGTAATTGATACACCTATTTCAATTGAAGAAGTTACAAACAAAGTAATTCGTCGTGAGTGTGGTGCGGTTACTACTTTTATTGGTATTGTTAGAGAATTTACGAAAGGTCGACGTACACTTTGTTTAGAGTATGTAGCTTATAAGACAATGGCGGAGAAACAGCTTGAGAGAATTGGCACTGAAGTAGGAGAGAAGTGGCCAGGGACATATGTCGCTATTACACATCGCATTGGTACATTACAAATTTCTGATCTTGCTGTTGTTGTCGCTGTTTCTACACCACACCGGAAAGCTGCATATGAGGCGAACGAATATATTATGGAGCGTATTAAACAAATTGTTCCAATTTGGAAGAAAGAGTTTTGGGAAGATGGTGAGTCATGGATAGGTGATCAGTTAGAGAAGGTAACATATGCAAATGGTGAGCCTGGAAAGGAGAGGAGTATATGATTGAAGTACTATTATTTGCACATTTACAAGAAGAAGTAAGTAAGCCAGCATTACACATAGATTGTGAAAATATTACAGTTGCGAAGCTGAAGGAAGTTCTGATTAAGGAATATAATGTAGCAATTTCAAACGAGATTATGGTCGCGATAAATGAAGAGTATGCAAATGAGGATGACATCATTCAAGTTGGCGATGTCGTAGCAATGATTCCGCCAGTAAGTGGTGGTTGATTCTTCTCAGCCTAATCATGTTAGGACGTGATTAGGCTGGAGAGAATAAATATAACTATGCATACATAGGAGGGAACAGGATGAAAAGTCCTAATTTTCAATTAAGTTTACAAACTTCTAATCTAGTTATCGGTTTTATGGTATGGGTCATTTTATCATCATTAATGCCTTATATTAAAGCGGATATTCCATTAACTGCGGGACAAATTTCTATGGTAACAGCAGTACCGGTTATTTTAGGTTCTGTTCTTCGCATTCCAATTGGTTATTGGACAAATCGTTTCGGAGCAAGAAAATTATTCTTTATTAGTTTTATTTTATTATTATTTCCTGTCTTTTATATTAGTGTTGCCAATTCTATGATGGATTTAATTATTGGTGGATTATTTGTCGGAATCGGTGGTGCTGTATTCTCTGTAGGGGTAACTTCTTTACCAAAATACTTTCCGAAAGAGAGTCACGGTTTTGTAAATGGTATTTACGGTGTAGGTAATGCCGGAACAGCAATTACTTCATTTTTAGCGCCTGTTATCGCAACTTCAGTTGGCTGGAGAGCGACAGTACAATGTTATTTGGTTTTACTTGCAGCATTTGCACTTATGAATTTTTTATTAGGCGATCGTAAAGAGAAAAAGGTGAATACACCATTAATGGAACAAATAAAAGGTGTATATAAAAATGAAAAACTTTGGTTTTTATGTATCTTTTACTTTTTAACATTCGGATCATTTGTCGCATTTACCGTATACTTACCAAACTTTTTAGTATCTCACTTCGGATTAGAGAAAGTAGATGCAGGTATGCGGACAGCTGGATTCATCGTACTCGCAACAATTATGCGCCCAATTGGTGGTTGGCTCGGTGATAAGTTTAATCCATTTAAAATATTAATCTTTGTATTTATCGGTTTAACACTTTCAGGTATTATTTTATCATTTATGCCTAGCATGAACGTGTATACATTTGGTTGCCTACTAGTCGCATTTTGTGCAGGTATAGGTAATGGTACAATCTTTAAACTCGTTCCAATGTATTTCTCAGAACAAGCTGGTATTGTAAATGGTCTCGTATCAGCTTTAGGTGGACTAGGAGGATTCTTCCCACCGCTAATTTTAACGTTACTATTCCAATTAACAGGTCATTATGCAATTGGATTTATGGCGTTATCAGAAGTCGCACTTGCTTGTTTAATCATTACAGTATGGATGTATAGCCAAGAGAAATTGTTAGTGATGTTAAAGAATCATTAATAAGGAAAAAGAACTGTCCCAAAGTATTTTGGGATGGTTCTTTTTGTAATAGGCTTCAACATGTTTTTATTGCTATCTCAACAAACGCTCGTTTTCAAAAAGAATGTGTTTTTAAAATGAAAAACAGAAGGTTTATGGAATTTTATTTTAAAATATAGAAGTCAAAAGTTATTCAATTAAAGGGTAGATTAGTGAAGGAAATCTTAAATCTATTCTAAAGATCGAACTCATTTTTAGAATGCAAATATTTAATTGAATCGGGATGTTTAGATGAAAAAAATATAAGTCCACTCAAGATAAACAAGTATCAGGTATGTTAGGTGTTTTAAGCGACAAGTATGGAATTGATGTAAGTATTCTTCGCATAGTAACTGCAGTATCAGATTTTTCTAGGGCCAGATTTTTTGGTAAGGCTAATGGATATTGTGAAAAAGAATACTTAAAATAAAAAATACCGTTTAGGTTGATAAGATAAAATTATGAATTTGTATAAACAATCCATAATTTTCTTTATGAGTTATATTTGATATGTTAAAGAAAAGAGAGGGGAGGGAAATGAAATAAGAATTTTTGATGAGCATTTTCATATTATTGATTTCAGTTTTCTGATTATTAAGAATTGAGGGTGTTTTCCGATGAATTAAATGTGGTCCATATTTAGTAAAGAGTTTAATCCAACTATAATATATTTGGAATGAGGTTTTACATGTTTGTTTTTATTATATTAGACTTGATATTACCAATATTAATATTGATGCTAATTGGTGCAATCTTACAAAGAAAGTTTCAATTTAACTTAAAGCAGCTATCTACACTTATTACTTATTGCTTGATGCCAGCGGCTGTATTTGTGAATATATATGATATTCGTATAGAAACAGGTTTGTTGCTCCAGATAATATACTATTTAATGCTTTATAGTCTGAGTCTGATCATAGTAAGTCATTTCATTTCAAAAATATTAAAGTTAGAAAAAGGAGAAAGTGCAGCTCTAAAAAATAGCATTTCGTTAATGAATTCCGGTAATTATGGGTTACCAGTAAGTCAATTGATTTTCAGTCACAATCCAGTGGGGGTTTCCATTCAAATTTTTATTGTTATTTTCCAGAATCTTTTAACTTATTCATATGGGATATATAACTTACTATCAGCAACAAAAACAATCGGAGGTATTATTCAATCATTTCTAAGACTGCCTGTATTTCATGCACTCGTATTAGGGGTTTTCTTTCAATCTTTTACAATTCAAATACCTAATTCTATCTTTATTCCTCTTAATCAGCTTGCGAATGGTTTTGTTGCAATAGCACTCATATTGCTAGGGGCACAATTATCCAACATTAAGCTTAATTTTTTCCATCGAGTCATAACATGGGCTTTAATTGGAAGGTTACTGATGGGACCATTATTAGCACTTGCTATGATATATCTACTAAACATGGATGGTATTGTTGCACAATCATTATTTATTGCAAGTTCTTTTCCTACTTCAAGAAATACATCAACCATTGCTATGGAGTATCAAATAGAACCTGAATTACATGCACAAATCGTTTTATTTTCAACACTTTTCAGCATTATTACAGTAACTGTCGTTATTTATTTGTCATATATTTTGTTTTGAATGTACGTGCAAAAACGAATAGATTTGAGGCGGTAAATGATGGACGGAAATCCCATCGATATGAGAAGAAAACAGTCTTAAATATATTGAGTGTCGTTTACAATTGTACTATGTCTGATAATCAAGTGGCTTAATTCAAAAAAAGGAAACTCATTAGGGGTTATTTCGTATGTAAATCTTTAAAGCATCTACATATAGATTTGCGAAAAAAGACATAATCTTGCTTATAATTGACGTTACATGAGCTTAGGTTGATAGTGATGGGGGAGCGTCAAGTAAGAATTTTATCTTTATTGATTCCATGTAGTTTTTCCGTATTATTGTAAATAAGGGGGATGATTCCAAGTTGAGTAAACAGAATATCAGCACAACAGTTTCAGGAGATATAATTGTTACCCATCTAGTTGGTAATATAAAAACAGATGATGTGTATGAATGGTTTAATGGTTTCGAGCAGGTTTGTCAGCAATTCATTTCCGAAGGGCGGAAATACAAATTGTTGGTGGATAGAAAAGGATACACGCCAAATCATTTTTCTGTTCAAAAAGTATGGAAAGAGAAGTTTTTCAATGAAACCATTTTGAATCACAGTAAGGCAATTGCATTTCTCCTTGAAGAGGGGGAGATAATGGATTATTTACAACAATCTAATACGAAAGAATCTGTGAGATTTTTTGATGAGTATGAATATGCGCTAATTTGGTTGAATGAATATCCAATATAAAACCTGTATTGAAGCAGTTGCTCTCAAGCAACTGTTTTTTATGTCCGTAATTGTTGTCGTTATTTTTCTTCACAGATTCTTGTCCAATTGCTTGTCTGAGCCTAAAAAACGAAACTAAAGCAAAAAGAACAAACGCCTCTAAAAACGTTTGTTCAAAGTTAATTACTATTTTAGCTGAGTGATAGATTACAATTTGCGAGTATGAGAAAGTTTTTTTATAAGTTTAGGAAGTATAGATGTTAATTCTTGCTTCATGCGCTTCGTAAACGATGGGTCCTTACCGGAAGTTGAAATAGTGACAACATATTCATCATTTCGAATGACACCAGGTGTGTGAAAAGATGATGCTGTACTACCACTTACAACGTTAACCCACTGGAAATCATGAGCGGCCTGTTTGACCATCATATTTACAGCATGTTGATTTGTAGCTGCATAAATAAGATGAGCATCTTTAATATCATCATTACTAAAAGTTTTTTGCTTCCAAGTAATATAAGAAAGTTCCTTCATTTCCTCGCAAATTTCTGGGCTGACAACAGTGACGAAAGCACCTGTATTTTTTAATCCAGACGCTTTTCGATATGCAATTTTACCTCCACCAATGATAACGACCACTTTATTTTGTAGATTAAACATAAGAGGGTACATGTTATACATATATGCATTCCTCCATTCGTTCTAATAATGTTAACTTCATGTATGTATCAAACTGAAGACAGTTACAAGTCGTAACGTGATCATATTTTTTTGTATGCAATTTAATTTTTTGAAGTAATAATCCGGTAAAGAGAAGGTACGGCATGACATATACGTGGGACGCAGTCGATGTTATAGCCTTGAGCTCGGCAGTAAAAGAGGGAGTTCCTTTCGTTAAAAAGGAACAGGATACTGGCATACCGAGTTTGCGTTCGACAGCTGCTCCGATTTGTTGTAATTCATGTATCGGTTGTGGATCACTGCTGCCTCGTCCTACGAGTAAAATACTACTATTTTGCATTGGCATAGCTTCACGTATTCTTTTCACTACAAGTTCCACCATATGTGGATGTGTACTAAAAGGAGGTACAACTGAAAATGTTATTTGTGGATATTTCTTTTGTAGTTGCTCTATTTCAAAAGGAATATCACGTTTATAGTGAGCTGCTGCAAATAATAAAACAGGTACAATCATTATTTCAGTTACTCCCTCTATTATCGTTTCTGTAACTGCATCCGAAATAGTAGGTGTCGTTAGTTCTAGAAAAGCTATTTTTTGAATTCTTTCGTTTCGCTCTTTCATAACAGATTGAATAAATTGAATGAATTGTTCATTACCTTCTTGTAGCCGGCTCCCATGTCCAACATATACAATTCCTTTCATTGTCTCACCATGTCTTTCTTCATAAGAGTTTCTTGTAATTGATGATCTACGTTATGAAACCCAACTTTATTTGCATAGTATAAAGTTGGAACGTCGGTATACGAGAATGGGAGAGTAAGAATATTGATAAAGTCAAGGCGTTTTATTTCTGCTAGAAACGTATCAATAGAAGCACGGCCTTCAAATACAATGCTATCCCATGAGAATTCAGAAAGCATACGTGAATGAATTTCATCGAAGCGATGATCAATTGTGTATTCATGAGTCATCATATAGGAACCAGCACCAATTTTTTCTTGAATAACAGCAATTCGGTTAATGTTTCGTCCTAAATAAATCGTTGAATTCGAAGAAAATTGCGCAGGTTTACTTAACAATCCATATTGCATGAGCTTTTCTTGAATAGAAAGGTTCATATACTGAAGTTCTGCCTGTAAGGAACGAATATCTTTATGATATTTACTGCATGATTGCATTAAGATGTCTACACTGTCAGCGGAACAAAATACAAGACGATCAACGCTAAAAATCATATTGATTTGTTCAGAGGTTAATGTGTATTCTTTCTTTTTGAAAGTTGGAATTTGATATATTTCTGCACCGGACTCTTGTAACATTTGCTTTATTGCGCTTTTTTTATTTGTTGCAGATGCAAATAAAACTTTCTTGCCGTGTAATGGCTTGCGTTCTTTCCAAGAGATTTGATTACGTAAGGAAACGACATCACCAACAATTGTCATAGAAGGATTAGAAATATTTTCGTTTTTGACAATAGAAACAATGGTAGACAGTGTCCCTGTGACAACGCGCTGTTTACCAGTTGTACCCCATTCAATGACTGCTACTGGCGTATCTTCTTTTTTTCCTGCTTGTAGTAAGTTTTCACAAATTGTAGGTAAGTTTTTTATACCCATGTAGTAGGCAATCGTGTCGCTATTGTAAGATGAATTATATTTTCCATGATCGGTTAAAGGACCTTTTGCATGTCCGGTTAATAAAGTGACACTATTACTGTAGTCACGGTGGGTGAGGGGAATACCTGCATAGATACTAGCGGCGATGCTAGATGTAATACCTGGTACAATTTCATATGGAATATTTGCTGATGCTAAAGTTTCTGCTTCTTCACCAACACGGCCAAAAATAGATGGATCTCCGCCTTTTAAGCGGACTATGATTTTTCCTTCTTTCGCAAATTGAAGGAGGTGTGAGTTAATCATTTCTTGACGCATAGTATGATTCTTTGGCATTTTTCCGCAATAAATAAGTTCACATGTTTCTTTTGTATAATTAAGAAAGGAAGGGTTTAATAAGCGGTCATATAAGACGATATCTGCACGATTTAAGCACTCTATCGCTTTTTTTGTAATAAGCTCTTCATCACCTGGTCCTGCACCAACTAAATATACATATCCGTTCATATTCGCACCTCGTCTATTTTTATTTAAAAGGAAGCCAGGGGAGGCTTCCTTTTTTAAATTACATGTATATATAAATATCCCCGTCAATAACTTCTACTTCATACGTTTGAATACAACCGTCATCAGGCTTTTGAACTTCACCTGTTAGTAGTGAAATTTTCCAATCATGTAATGGACAAAAGACGAATTCTCCAGATACAATACCTTCCGCTAATGGCCCGTTTTTATGAGGACAACGATTTTCTACAGCTCGAATATCGCCATTTGAAAGGCGGAATAGGGCGAAAGACATACCTTTCATTTGCACCTCTTTACCGATTTGAATAGGAAGGTCTTCTGCACGCATAACTTTTATTTTTTCTTTTGTTTGTATCATATAGGTCACAGCTCCTTATTTCACAGTTTCTACTTCATACATCGCTTTTAATGATTTCGTTTCTAGTGCTTGTCCCCATGCTTCTTTATATGTGCCACGAGCTTTTTGGAAACGTTCATTTAACTTAGTGACCATATTTGCATCTTGCAGTATTTCTTTTATGTGATTGAAGCCTAAACGTTCTGTCCAGTAGGCAGTACGCTCTCCGTAAATACCAGTTTCACGATAATATTGCATGTAAGCTGTAGCGATGCGAAGGACATCATCTTCAGTAGGGACAATCATTACAAAATCAGCTTCACGTACTTCTGTACCACCATTTCCGCCAATATAAAGTTGATATCCATTTTCGACACAAACAACGCCAAAATCTTTCGTCAGTACTTCCGCACAGTTACGCGGACAACCGGTTACACCCATTTTCATTTTATGAGGTGTATCTACCATTTCTAATGATTGTTCAAGCAACATACCAAGTCCTAATGAATCTTTCGTACCGAAACGGCAAAAACGAGAGCCAACACATGATTTTACATTACGAAGAGATTTTGAATATGCATATCCAGAAGTCATATTTAAGTCAGCCCATACGTTAGGTAAATCTTGTTTCTTGACACCGTATAAGCCAATTCGGCTTGCACCGGTAATTTTCACAAGTGGAACATCATACTTCTTCGCAACTTCAGCAATTTTCATTAAATCGTCTGCTGTTGTAACGCCTCCGTACATACGCGGAATAACAGAGAATGTACCATCGTGCTGGATGTTACCATTCATTCTTTCATTAACGAAACGGGACGATTTATCATCTTCATATTCTTCTGGAATCGCCATACGTAAATAGTAGTTTAAAGCAGGGCGGCATTTCGAACAGCCGTCTTCATGTGCAAAACCAAGAACATTTCGTACTTCTTTTGGAGATTTTAAGCCTTTCTCGTGAATGGCCGCTACGACTTCATCACGGGATAAAGGTGTACATCCACACATACCGGCAGATTGCGCTGAGGCATCAAAAGCATCTCCAAGTGTATGAGATAAAACTTGTTCCACAAGCGGACGACATTTACCACAAGACCCTGCGGCTTTCGTACAGCCTTTAACTTCTTCAAAAGTCGTTAACTCTTGTTCTAAAATGGCGTGAACGATTGTACCTTTCGTAACACCATTACATCCGCAAATCGTGTCATCAGCACTCATAGTAGCAACGTTAAGTTCACTTTCTTCACCAGCTTTGTGAAGAAGAGAAGCGGCTATATATTCTTGTATATCTTCTTCTTTCTTTAACATGCTAAAGAGGCGTGTTCCGTCAGCTGTGTCACCATATAAAACGATACCGATGACTTTATTGTCACGAATTAATACTTTTTTATAGGAACGTTTACATTCATCAAAGATTGATATTGCTTTCGTTTGAGCATCTTCATAAATTTGACCAGCAGAGAATAAATCACAACCTGCAACTTTTAATTGCGTACCGACGATACTGCCCGAATATCCATCAGTTTGTAAATTTGTTATATGTTTTGCTAATATCGCACCTTGTTCATAAAGAGGAGCAACAAGTCCATATGCGATACCGTCATGCTCTGCACATTCTCCAACTGCATAAATGGACTCATCATTTGTTAGCATATAGTCATTGACTACAATACCGCGATTTACAATTAAACCAGAATCTTTTGCTATTTGCGTATTTGGGCGTATTCCGACAGCCATTACGACTAAATCACAATCTACAACTTCACCATCTTCAAATTGAATGCCCTCAACATGGTCTGTACCAAGAATTTTTACAGTTTTCTTTTCCATTAGAAATTTCATGCCTTGCGCTTCCAAATCTTCGCGTAATAGAGAAGCTGCTTTCGTATCTAGTTGCTGCTCCATTAAGTTTGGCATTAAATGAACAACATGTACGTCCATCCCTAAGTCAATAAGACCTCTTGCGGCTTCTAAACCAAGTAACCCACCACCAATAACAACGGCCTTTTTCTTTTCTTTAGCGGTGTCTATCATAAATTGTGTATCTTCAATTGTTCGAAATCCTGTTACACCAGGAAGAGTAGAACCTTCAACAGGTAAAATAAAAGCACTAGAACCTGTTGCGATAATGAGTTTGTCATATGTAAGAGTACGATTTTTTTCTGTGATAATGATTTTTGCTTCTCGGTTAATAATTTGAACTCTTTCGTTTGTATATAAAGTTATTTCGTTTTCTTCATACCAAATGTATTCATTCATAATGATATCTTGCATATTTGTTTTGCCTTGTAAAACGTGAGAGAGCATAATGCGATTGTAGTTTGGATGCGGTTCATCTCCCAAAATAGTAATCTCATATGAATCACTATTATGTTTTAATATTTCTTCCATACAGCGTATTCCAGCCATACCATTTCCGATCATAACTAAACGTTTTTTCATTTTCGTTTCCCCTTTTTCTGTGAAATGTTGAACAAAGGATTATATTTCTATTATAGAAAATCCAAAAAAGGGGAGATGTGATATTTATCACATTTTTATAATGATTCACAAATTGTTAAAATTCGGATTTATTCGAGAGGGATGTGTATATTCTTTACCAAATGAAAAAACAGGACATAAGTATGTATACTCATGTCCTGCACTTCATTTATACTCTCGTAATTGCACGTGGAAATAAAATGTTATTTTCTAAATGAATATGCTCAAATAAATCAGACTCTAGTGCTTCAAGGCGTTGGTAAACAAGTCGATAAGTGCCGCAAGCTCCTTCTGGAGGAGTAAAGTCATTTGTAACTTTACGAAGCTCTTTAATAATGTTGCCTGCGTGGTTATGTTCATTTTCCAACTTATCTACTACTTTACGTAAATTCACATAGTTTTCTTCAATTGGATTTTGTTCAAATTCTAAAATTAATGGAAAATCTTCTGTTTCTTCTTTAATTAAATGTTGTTCTAATTCCATCTTTAATTCGTGAAATAGCTTATGAATTTGAGCTAAGTGAGGCTGACTTGCTCCGTGGACGCGTAATACTTTCGTCACATACGGACTTAACTGTGGTAATTCTTCATTTAAATAGCGATGATGCTTATTTATAACATAATCAATCAATTCACGATAAGAAGCATTTTTCCAATCAATTTCAGATTCATTTAATCGTTTCGTATTATTATAAAGTGTATTTAATTCTGTAAGTACTTCTGTTGCTGATAAATTTCTTTCATGAATTGCATCAATAAGTGGTTTATTGCCACCACAACAAAAGTCTATTCTATATGATTTAAAAAGATCACTAGCTTTCGGGAATTGTGTAACGATCTCACCGACAATAGAAGTTTCAGTAAATGCATGTTTCATATGAACGCCTCCATAAAGTTTGAATGTAATAACTAAATTAAGAATAGCGATAAATGAAAATCAATGTGGTGATTGAAATCACTTATTATGTGTCAGTTTTAAGGATAATAAAATGAATTTTATAAAAGGAAGTGGGAGGGGAATTCGTCGTAATAGTTTCTGATAATAAAAAAGAAGCTTGCTAGAAGCTTCTTTTTTATTACTATTTTTCGCATGCAATTCCATCGCCATCACGATCAAGATGAGAGCTATAACCTGGTTGCCCTTTATGTAAAGGGGCTTTCCCAGCTGCTCTAACTGCAGCACAATTTTTGTAGTATGCACTACTAGTATTTCCTGAAGCGGGTTGTGTTTGAGTTTGCTGTGCTTTTTGCTCTTCTTGTTGTTTACGAGCCTGTTCGTCAGCCTGACGTTTTTGTTCTTCTTGTTGTTTACGAGCTTGTTCATCAGCTTGTCGTTTTTGTTCTTCTTGTTGCTTACGAGTCTGTTCATCAGCTAGACGTTTCTGTTCTTCTTGTTGTTTACGAGCTTGTTCATCAGCCTGACGTTTTTCATCTTCTTGCTTACGAGCTTGTTCCTCGGCTAGACGTTTTTCATCTTCTTGTTTACGAGCTTGTTCCTCGGCTTGACGCTTCTCATCTTCTTGCTTTTGAGTTTTTTCATCCGCCTCTTTCTTTTCTAGTTCTTTTTTCTGTTCGCTATCTTTTTGTTCTTCATTGTTAGAGGCAACTTTTGTACTAGTTGCTGTCGTTTTTTCAGAAGAAGGAGCTGAAATACCTGATAGCGCAACAAAAATGACAAATAATACGGCTGTAATAATAAATTGTTTTTTCGCTACACCTGTTTTCTTAATTACAGATAAGATTGCTATAACAAGGAAGAATATAAATAGAATGAAACTTAAAGTAGAAAAAAACTCGACGACGGGGTGTTCCGATTTTGTTGTACCGGTCGTTATTAATATAATAGAAATCATAAAAAGAATAACGGTAGGACGTCCATATTGTTTTGCTTTTCCATTTTTCTTAAAGAATGAAATGATACATAAGATTAAAAGAATAAAAGCAATAAAAAATAAAGCTGCACCAATATTACTCAAAAACGCCATTTTTATACCTCCATTTGTAAGATTTTCTTTATTGATTATATAGGAACTTATTGGATATTACACGTATTATATAAATTTAGAAAATAAATATTTTTACTAGACCTATAAACATTTATTTTGTATATAAGGAAAAATAGATATATTTCCTATTACTTTTTGAAAGAGATTTCATAAATTATAGTATATCGATTGAAAGGAGGAGATTTGAATGGAATTTCAATTGTTGGTAACTTGTATATTACAAGAAGGTAATGCTTACTTTTTAGTAACGAAGGTAGACGATGTTATTACGTTAAAAGTACCAATTACTGCGGGAGTAGCAGGTTTATTTTTAGCTTTAGGTGTACCAAGATGTTCTTAATTTAAATCTCTATAGTAGAAGAGGAAGGACATGCCTTTCTTTTCTACTATTACATAATATAATTATGTAAACTTAAATGTCATATTTGTGATAGCACGTTTGAAATGGACATGCATATACTATAATGTTTCATTGGATGTTAGCGGTGAAAGGTAGTTTTAATAAGTGCATCCAGTGATGTTTTTAAGCTATGAAAATAAAAGAGGTGCTATTATATATGAAAAGAAAAACATTGGATATTCCAGTTACATTGCGAAGAGAGTGGTTTTTAATAGAGTTAGCTCATTTAACGAAAAAATATGGAATTGAAATTGCAACTAGCAAAATGGATGCTGCACCGTTTTTAAGAGATCAAGTTACGGAGTCAAAGATAGGGGAAGGGCTACAATACGATAAATATGATGATGAGTATATAATTGAAAATTAAAGGGTAACAACAAAATTAAATTAATTTATAACAAAATATAAAATAAAGCAGATTCTAAATATAGAATCTGCTTTATTATGAAATACTTGTAGTCAACTAGCCTCTTTCTAGTATTTTTCCTACATATTTCTCTTGCGTTATTCCAAAAGAGTCACGAAGAATGCGAGCATAATCTTTAGATTCTATTGGTCGTTTATTTTTGGTGCCTTTAAAGGTTTCTGTATAATTTTTATTTGTTAATGATATGTGACCATAAGTAGTTAATTTACAAGTGATAGCTCCTTTATTAAAAGGAGATTCTTTATGCTCTACAATCACTTTTTGAATATTATTCACTTTTTTCTCATCTATTGGATCTACAGTGAAAGCATAGCCTATTTTCCATTCGTTTGAAGGTTCAGATTGTAAGAAACTTGTAGATTCTCCGTTAGCTCCTTTTCTCATTTCTAAAATATGCGTACCTTTTCGAGTATTTCGCTTACGAATTCGATATTCTCCTGTTTGAGAGGAGATGACTTCTCCGTTAAAAGGTACTGGATGTAAAGGGAGATGAGATGCAAAACCTGCATCCACAACATAATCTTTATCCTCATGACTTAATATGATAATGACATGACCATCATCGGGTTTCCATTTATTATCGTACAGATCATAAACAGTACCGGCTACTTTGTATACTTGAAACCCACAATCAATTAAGAAATAATACAATAAGGAGTTTAATTCATAACAAAGTCCACCTCGTTTTTGAATAAGTAACTTTTCTATTAAGTTATCTTTTGAGATATTTTTAATAGTACCAGCCATAATATCAAGATTTTCATAGGGGAGAATCATTCCCATTTTTAAGAGAATTTCATCTAAATCATCAAATGTTATTTCTTTTGCAGGAATTTTTAAGCGTTTAAAAAACTCCTTTTGTAATTTGGTCATCATAAAGTATTCTCCTTTCTTTTTACAGAATTTTCTTCTGCTCACCGATAGGTTAGTACTTCTAAAAAGTTAATTCAAGTGCACGGAAATTATCATAATATATGTTTCTGGAAATATAACTATCTATTTGGAAATTTCAGTTTAATTTTTAATCGTAGGAAAGTCTTATAATATAAGCTCCTTTAAAATTAGTTTGTATTTAATGAAAAGAAAGTACATATCTTTATTATATTTTTAAATAACTAACTAGTGATAAAATGTTTTTTTACTAAAATTTTTTCAAGATTTGTATGCTTTATATAAACAATAATGATTAAAGAAATATCTGGGTGTAGCGAAGTTAACAATTATTGAGAAACTTTTTTGTCGTATTCTATCAAAAGGAAGAGGTAGAAACAAAGAGAATAACGAGAGTTAAGGAAGAGGGTATACAACTAGTAACCTTCTAAAAATAGGGCTAACATCTTTTTAAAATAAAAGATTAGCTATTATTAAGGAAGGGAAAATATAAAATATTATAAAGAACACCTTCTTTCAAAAAAATAGGGGGAGTAATATGCGACTGATGAGAAGATGGGTGGCCTTACTAATTGTATTTTTTATCATGGCTCCAACGATTAGCACGCATGTAAAGGCAGAAGTTGTAAAAGAGCTTGGAAAGGGGTTTCCTGACACAGAAGTATTTACACCTGGGGAATGGTTTTTAGGCCAAAAACCTGCTAATTATGATGAGAATAAACCACCAATTCTCTTTGTGCAAGGAAGAAATGGTAATGCGGATAGTTGGTATGGAAAGACAGTATATCATGATATAAATGATATGTATGATTATGCTTTGAAAGCAGGCTATCAAACAGTGTTTATACAATTATATGATGCTGCGGGGAAAGGTTCGGCTAGTCAGTGGGATAACGGAAAACTGTTAGCACAAAAACTTGAAGAAATATATAATCATTTCGGTAAAAAAGTTAATATTGTAGCACATAGTAAAGGTGGTATTGATACACAAGCCGCATTAGTTGAATATGGTGCGAATCGATTTGTTGGAAATGTTATTACACTTGCTACACCGCATCACGGCTCAAATTTAGCAGATTTATCATATAGTTGGTGGGCAGGGTGGCTTGCTTCTATATTAGGTCAAAAAGATGATGGTACGTATTCGTTACAAATAGGTGAAATGGCAAAGTTTCGTTCAACAATAGATAACAACCCAGCAGCTAAATTAAACCGTTACTATACGGCTACTGGGACTAGCTGGGGGCCAACATTTTCTGCATTATCTATGGGCGGGTTATATTTATCGTCGTACGGTTCAAATGATGGACTAGTAAATGAATGGAGTGCGAAGCTATCGTACGGTATACATTTATTTACAGATTCAAGATTTGATCATGACAATATAAGAAAAGGATCAGCTGTTTTTGCACGAATTGAACCATATTTACGTACGACAAATGTGGGGTTACCAGCTTTATTAGCATCCAGCACTAGTTCAAATGAAAATCTAGAACAATTAAATACAACTTCAAATCAAAATATTTTAGGAGGCGAATTACCACAAAATCAGTGGATAGAGCAAAGTATTTCTGTTGATAAAAAGGCTGAAGGAATAGTTTCTGTACTAACTGCTTCTTCTGATGTAGAAGTACAAATGGTATCTCCAAAAGGAAAAATCTATGCAAACAAAGATAGCGCTATAACTACTGGTGAAGGCGAATCTTTCTTTAATGGGGCGACAATTAGAACATTCAAGTTTGATAAATTGGAAGTAGGCGAATGGAAAATCAAAATGATGGCGAAGCAGTCGAAAGATGCATATTTAGTTGTAAGCGATTACAAGAATGACGCGCCATTTGTTCTTCAAATGCCTACAAAGGTTAAAGTAAATAAACCTGAGTATAAACTGAAAAAATCACCAGTGGCACCTGAAATGAAAGGGGATCTTTCCATAACAGTAAGAGTCGTTAATAAAGAAGGTAAGTTAGTCTCTGAATTTAATGAATTACAAAATGTTAATACGAATACATTTACAGGTGCTTTGAAAGATATAAAACAACCGGGAGTATATAACGTTACGATGGATATAAAAGGGATGAATAAAGAAGGAAAACCATATAATCGTACGATTGTTAAGTCGGTTTATGTAGAGAAATAAGGAAGAATAAATAAGCATAATATAAAAGTGCAGAAATCTTGTGTTAGAAAGAATTCTGCACTTTTTTTGCGTGATGAGAGATAATAAAAGTCGAAGAAAACTGTTATTCAATAAAAAAAGATGCTGAAATAGCATCTGAATGTGAAGAAATAATATTAACTTAGTTTTGTAACTATTAATTCAACTGAATTTATACCATTGTCACAAGTTACAATACTTTGACGATTAAAGCCACTATTATTTCTAAGTTGAAGAGTTGAATTAGCTGGCACTGTAACAATCGTTTCGCCAACGAGTTGAAGACATTCGTTATTTGATGAAGTATTCATTTGAATAGCGAAGTCACCTTGACTATTAGCAAGTGGATTGTTATTTAAAAATATAGTTATGACTGGGATATGTGGAAATACAGGATTTAAAGTAGTATTAATACTGGAAATGAACGAAACTCTATAATCACCAGCTTGTCTAAATTGTATAGTAGTAGGGTTTAGTAAGGAAACGCCTCCTGCTAAAGGTCCAACGTGATTAAATGGAAAAGGGTTGCCAAAAGGAACAGTTATAAATTCAGTTTGCCAAAAAGTTCCGTATGCAGGACAGCTTCGTTTATGTGAATGGTCACATCAACATTTTTTATTTGAACTGGAAGAAGATTTACATGAGCATTTTTTATACGAGTTTGAAGAATGATAGTATGAACCCAATATATTACCTCCTATTCTTAATAAATGTAAAACACATAATAGTTTATGAAAATGAATCACAATTGGCGTGTATGCTTGTACTATAAAAGGAGATAGATTTGGAATATAAAGTGCTCAAATGATGAAATATAGTATTGGGGTATTACCTGTAACACTTTTTGAAGATGATAAGGTTCATAATTTGATAGAAAAATGAATGGGATTTCTAAATGGATTAAAGTAACGAGGAAACGTTTATCCCGCTATTTTCCGAGCGGCAAGACCCCACCTCAAAATTCAGTGAAAGCAAAGAAGTTAGTTGGGGGATGAACAAAACCCCCACTGAGTAAAGTTTCACTTTATTATATTAATTTCGTCTGACAAACAGCAATATTATCTTTTGCTGTATGGATGTTATCGTTTGGTGAAGTCATGATATTTAATCGTATGTATATTAGATTATTTAGTTTATTTTTTTATTTTATTTGTGTAGCTGGGCAGGAAGAAGTCAGAAAATATAGAATAAATGTACATATGAAGCATCGTTTGTTTTTGGTGTGAATAGTAATTAAAGATACGCTAAAATATTTAAAATTGTAACGAAAGAGAGATTAAATAATAGAAGGAGCAACTTACATGGAAAATATATTAAAGGTATCTTCAAAATCAAGCCCAAATTCAGTCGCGGGTGCAATAGCGGGTGTACTAAGAACAAGTGGTAATGTGGAAATTCAAGCGATTGGGGCTGGAGCTATAAATCAAGCGATTAAAGCAATTGCGATTGCAAGAGGGTTCGTCGCTCCAAGTGGTATTGACTTAGCTTTTGTTCCAGCGTTTCAAGAGATTTCTATCAATAATGAAGAAAGAACAGCGATTAAATTAATTGTAGGCCCTAGAAAGAAAAGGTCTTAGTAGAAGAGAGTGTTACTATAAGGGGAAAAGACCAATAGACTTCCCATGTTAGATACGTTATTTTATGTAACCGATCCTTGGGTGTGGACATGGCATTATGCCGGACGCATGTCTGTTAAGTTCTCCTTAAACTTAGCGAGTGTTCTAGATACTTAAAAATAAACACCCTTAAAACTGCTCATTCTTTTCCCAAGATTCTAATAGACCACCTGTAATAGGTGGTCTATTTTTATTTATTTACAATTAATATACTTTGAAAGGAATTGTTAATTTTCATTTAGCATAGTCTCTAATTTATCTAATTCAATAAGTAGAGGGTCGTCAAAGCTTTTTACGAGGCCGGTATCAGTATAGGCTCTCACTGCGCCTTTAATTCGACGAGATTCTAATCCGTCATTAGTATAATCGTTACTTTGCAGATAATTAGCTAAACGATTTAATCGTTTTAGTAAATCTTCATAGAATGGATCTTCTTTTTCTTTTTGTTTATTTTTTGTAATTTCAATTACTATCTTGATTTGACTTAATAGTACATTTTCATTTTTAGACATATATATATTTTCCTCCTATTTACCTGGAATTTCTCTAACTTCTTTGATCCATTCTGATGGATATCCGAATGGTAATAATACTTGGTCTTCATCACCTTTAAATATTGTTCCAGACCTAGTTGTTTGTTTTTCAGCTCGTCCTATTTGTAATATTGTACCTTCCGGGGCTTGTATTACCGCTTCATATTGTCGAGTGTTTTTCCATTCAGGTAATAACGCTAAATCTATTTTTGCTTGAATTTTGTTCGGCGCAGGAACTGTAGTAACAAATGTTCCGTTTGGTTTAGCTTGTCCACCATATGCTCGGTAAAAATTGATATCTTCTGTTGTTTTTACTGTTCTATAATTACCATCTTTAAATGTTGCACCAAGAGTTCCAGGTAGGTTTTGTTTTTCAACCGCTATTACTTTATCTTCAATACGAGTGGAGTATTGTGTAGCATTTCTTAGCTTTTCAGCTTTTTTAACAGTATTAGCAGCTTCAACTGCATTTGCAGTCATTTTTACCCCTTTTCCAACTTTGGCAATTTTTCCAACTGGTGTAAGACCAGCTACAGCCATTCCTCCAGCGAAAATTCTTTCCCAAGTGGAAAGTTTTTCTCCAGTTGATGGATCAACACCATCCCAAGCACGACGCACATCATATTCGCCACTTATTTCACCAGCTAAATCTCTGGCTAATTTTTTACCATCAAATCCTTTTTCCTCTGAAGAAGGTCTGCCACACATTGCACCTTCTTCCATTGTAACATCTTGATTATCCGCATTACGGAATTTTTCAGCAATTCTTTTCAAATCCTCTTCCACTTGTATAATTGAATTGATAGATGTAAAAGCTTTTGGTCTCGCATCATTGAACATTTGAATGAACTGTTGATTAGAGGCACCAATCCATTGAAAACACAAATGATCAATTTCATTACATAAATTATTATGTATAGATTCTAATGCGATTCGGGTATTACTTGCACGATGTGCAACTTCTTCTAGCATTTCAGGTGTCACTTTGATTTGAACCATTTTTTTCCTCCCTCTCCCAATTAAGATTATAAGATAAATAGAAGAAAAATAAATATATAAAATTTAGATTATATTAAGGGGCATTTATTTATAGAAGAAATATAAAAAAGTGCTAACAAGTTTGCAAACGAACTTGCTAACACCTATAAGAAATAGACATAAAGTATCGCCGATATGTCGTCTTTGAAAATAGCTTTAATCAGTTACATCATACTTATACGAAATGCTCATAAAAACAGTCTTAATATCAAGAATAAAAACAGCCACGAATTAATAATAAGTAGTGATATCGTAGAAAAACCTTATCAAATAAAGACGTATTTAATAAGACCTATGAAACGAAATGAAACTATATAATATGAAAGTATATTTTTAGAACACAAGTTCAACAAATGGAAGGGGAATGTTTATTTATCAAGGGGATCTAATACAGTTTAATTAAAAGGTTATTATTTGCTCACATTTTGCTCACAAATAATATAAAAACATGTGAAAAAATATGAAATACCCTTTTGAAGTAGAATATAATATAACAAATAAAAAGCGTCGCAAATGCTTGTATAACAGGCATTTGCGACGCTTTTATAGTTTTTCTGAACATAAAATAAACAACCCTAAAACTGTTCATTCTTCTCCCAAGATTCAACGATATAATGTGCAATCGTCGGATTGAAGCCTTTACCAACTAAAAACATAATCGCAGCAACTTCTGTTAATGCGTGTTCGTGTGATGTATGTTTTGCTTCATTTAAACCGTAATCTACCCATGGTTTTACGAAATCTAGTACCGGTTTCTTGAAAGGTAAAAACTGTGTACCGACAACTTGTTGAATTTGTTGTTGTGTTGGTTCAGTAATTGGTCCAGGTGGTAAGATTTGTGGTTGTGTAATGTCTAGTGTTGGTCCAGGCGGTAAAATTTGTGGTTGAGTTGGATCTATTGTTGGTGGTTTAGGTGGTGAGACACGTGCGTCGTAGTTTGGTTGATACATTTGTTGTTGATATTGCGGTTGTTGTGGTTGAGTTGTGTATGGGTTTTGTGGTGCTACATATGAATTTTGTTGATATTGTTGTTCTTGGTTTTGTGGTGGTACATATGGATTTTGTTGATATTGTTGTTCTTGGTTTTGTGGTGCTGCATATGGATTTTGTTGATATTGTTGTTCTTGATTTTGTGGTGCTGCATATGGATTTTGTTGATATTGTTGTTCTTGGTTTTGTGGTATTACATATGGATTTTGAGGATATTCATAATTTGGACGTGTTTCATATGGATTTTGTTGAAATTCAGTTTCTTGATTTTGCGTTGTTGCATATGGGTTTTCGTCATATTGTGGTTCTTGCTGTTGTAACTCTTGTTCTTCGTATTGTTCTGTGTATCTCTGTTCTTGTTGTTGAGGATACAATGGTTGCCTTGGATAAGGCGGTTGATTATTATAGAACATGTTTATTCCTCCTTCATGATGATGCCTACCACCTAGTGTATGGGCGGACAAGAAAATATGTGATGAAAAAATGCGGGCGTGTTACAATAAGTAACTGGGTGAAGATAAAATGACAAAACAAGAAAAAATTCAAAAAACAATTACTTTTGTAAAACATATTTTAGAAAAAGATGCGAGTGGGCATGATTGGTATCATATTGAACGTGTACATAAAATGGCGATTTCTTTATCTGAGCAAGAAGGTGGAAATCGTTTTATAATTGAAATGGCAGCATTACTTCACGATGTGGCAGATGAAAAGCTAAATGAAAGTGAAGAAGCAGGAATGAAAAAAGTTTCTGATTGGTTAGAAGAGCTACGTGTTGAAGAAAAGGAAAGTAAACATATTCTTCATATCATCGCCAATATGTCTTATAAAGGTGGCCATGGCGGTAAAGTGGATTCACTTGAAGGGAAGCTTGTTCAAGATGCGGATCGCTTAGACGCCCTTGGAGCAATTGGAATAGCTCGTACCTTTGCATATGGCGGGGCGAAAGGGAGATTAATGTATGACCCAACTATTCCGCCGCGTGAAGAAATGACGAAAGAAGAGTATAGAAAAAATAATGATCCATCTTTAAATCATTTTTATGAAAAACTTTTGAAATTAAAAGATTTAATGAATACGAATGCAGCAAAACAAGAGGCTGAAATTCGTCATCGTTATATGGAACAGTTTATTGAACAATTTATGAAAGAGTGGAATGCACAAATATGAAAATGTTAACTGTGGAGAACTTATCAAAATCATATGGAGAAAAGCCGTTATTTGATGGATTATCATGTAGTATTACAGAAGGACAACGTGTCGGAATTATCGGTGTAAACGGAACTGGTAAATCGACATTATTAAAAATAATTGCAGGATTAGAAACTCCTGATACAGGTGATATGACGTATTCACGTGGGTATACAATTAGTTATTTATCACAGCAACCAGAGTTTGATGAAAAACTAACAGTATTAGAGCAAGTGTTCCATGGTGATACACCTTTAATTCGTCTTCTTCGTGATTATGAAAAAGCACTATTAAATATTGAAAAAGATCCAAGTAATGAAAAAGTACAGGAACAATTATTTGCAGTGCAGCAACGTATGGATGCAATGAGTGCATGGGAAGCAAATGCAAATGCGAAATCTCTTTTAACGAAATTAGGAATTACAGATTTCACTGCAATTGTTGGGAATTTATCTGGTGGACAGAAAAAACGTATCGCAATGGCACAATGTTTTATTGAAACACCTGATTTATTAATTTTAGACGAGCCTACGAACCATCTTGACCATGAGACAGTTGAATGGTTAGAAGAATATTTAGCAAGATATACAGGTGCGGTATTACTTGTAACCCATGATCGTTATTTCTTAGATCGTGTGACGAACCGTATTTTTGAATTAGATAATGGTAAATTATATAGCTACGAAGGAAACTATAGTACATTTTTAGAAGCGAAAGCACTTCGTGAAGAGCAAGAATTGGCACAAGAATCGAAACGCCAAAATTTATATCGTCGTGAACTTGCTTGGATTCGTCGTGGTGCAAAAGCCCGTTCTACGAAACAAAAGGCGCGTATTCAGCGTTTTGATGAGCTAAAGGAACTAGAAGGACCAGCTGCAAAACAGTCAGTTGATATTGCACTTAGCGGTAGCCGTCTTGGGAAAAAAGTACTTGAGTTAAAAGATGTAACGAAAAAATTTGGTGATAAAACGGTATTAAACAACTTTAATCATATCGTGAAACCAGGCGATCGCATCGGAATTATTGGAGCGAATGGAAGCGGGAAATCTTCGCTATTAAATATGCTTGCAGGTAAGTTATCTCCTGATAGTGGTGAAATTGAAGTTGGGCAAACTGTAAAAGTTGCTTATTATACGCAAGAAAATGAAGAGATGAATTTAAATCAGCGTATGATTGAATACATTAAAGAGATTGCAGAAGTTATTCATACAACAGATGGAAAAGTAATTGGTGCATCTCAAATGTTAGAACGTTTCTTATTCCCGACTCATTCACATGGTACACCGCTTGGTAAACTATCTGGTGGTGAAAGAAGACGTTTATATTTATTACGTATTTTAATGGGAGAACCAAACGTACTTTTACTTGATGAACCTACGAATGATCTAGATACACAAACATTAACAGTACTAGAAGATTATTTAGAAGATTTCCCAGGTGTCGTTTTAACTGTATCGCATGACCGTTACTTCTTAGATAAAGTAGTAGATGAACTGTTCATCTTTACTGGCGGAGGCGAAGTGCGTGAGTTCCTAGGTAGTTATACAGATTATTTAGAAATGGAAAAAACGAGAGAACTTATGGAGAAAGCGGAAGTTCAAAAAGAGAAAAAAGTAGTAGAAGAAGCTCCAAAACAACAACGTAAACGTAAACTTTCATACAATGAGCAGCGTGAATGGGAAACGATTGAAGATACAATTGCCGAACTTGAAGAAAAAATTGAGTCAATTGGAGAAGAACTTGCGAAAGTTGGATCTGACTTCACAAAGGCACAAGAATTATCTGAAGCACAGCAGAAAACAGAAGAAGAGCTAGAAAAAAAGATGGAAAGATGGAGTGAACTATCAGACATCGTTGAAGGATTAAAATAAAAACAAGCTGCATATATTGAAAAGTAAAGAGAAAAACTTTACACTATTGGTAGAACCTATTTTAGGAGGGAAAAAATGAGAACATCTAATCCAATGTTGAAAAAAGAGGCATTCCGTAAAGAGGGAGCAAGCGCTTCTGCGATGACAATTGGCGGAACAGTAGGCAAAACGTTCATTATGCTTATCTTGCTACTTGCAACGTCTGTCTATTCATACATACAGATGATGCAGGGGACGATGAAGATGCCGGTATTAATTGGTGCTTTAATCGTTGCGGCAATCATCGCATTTGCGTCTATGTTCTTCCCGCGTATTTCACCTTTTGGTGCACCAATCTATGCGGCGGTAGAAGGGGTTGTGTTAGGAAGTATTTCAGCAGTTTATACAATGAAATTTGGCGATTCTATCGTTTTAAATGCTGTATTACTAACAATCTCAATTCTATTTGCAATGTTAGTGTTATATGCAACACGCGTAGTAAAAGTAACGGATAAATTCCGTACAGGCGTTATGGCAGCAACACTCGGAATTATGGTTATGTATTTAGTCGTATTCCTACTAAATATGTTTGGTGTAACTGTTCCATACATTCACCAAGGTGGTACAATCGGTATTATTATTAGTGCAGTTGTTATTGTAGTTGCTGCATTAAACTTATTACTAGATTTCGATTTAATCGAAAATGGTGTACGTAGTCAAGCTCCGAAATATATGGAGTGGTATACTGCGATGGGACTAATGCTTACATTAGTATGGTTATACTTAGAAATTCTTCGTTTCGTTTCTTACTTTACGAAAAATGACTAATAAAAAAATCCTGCATGAAAAATGCAGGATTTTTTTATTTTCAAAGATATATTGAACGTATGGTATAATATGGATGTTATCAACTTGAATTGAAGGAGATGGAATATGATGAAAGAGAAGAAGGGGATTATGAAAAAACTATTTTCTAAAAGTTTTTTCATAGAACTAGATGAAGCTTTAACGTATCCATCATCAGAAGTTATTACTTCAGCGATTGAAGGATATGCAACTGAATGCAATGAAAGACTAAAATTTGAGAGGAAAGTTAAACCGATTACTTTCTACTTAGAAAATGTAATGTACCGTGCTGAAATAAAGATGGCTCGCGGAGGATATTACATATCTTGTACTGAAGTGTAATAAATTTTGAAACCATACATGTTTGAACTATGTATGGTTTCTTTTTTTGTTTTGTAAGGTCTAAAATAATACTTTTTACTTACGGATATATCATTTTGTGCTTTTTACCATTCATACATTTCTTCTTACAATGGAGAAAAATATGTGAGGTGGTATAACTTATGATGAATAGAGTTGTATTAATCGGTAGATTGACAAAGGAGCCAGAATTATACTACACAAAACAAGGCGTTGCTTATGCAAGAATATGTATTGCGGTGAATAGAGGATTTCGAAATAGTTTAGGTGAACAACAAGTCGATTTTATTAATTGTGTCGTTTGGCGAAAATCGGCTGAGAATGTAACTGAATATTGTAAGAAGGGATCACTTGTTGGGATTACAGGGCGTATTCAGACGAGTAATTACGATGATGAACAAGGCAAGAGAATATATAGAACTGAAGTTGTGATTGAGAGTATTACCTTTTTGGAGAGAAGGCGGGAGGGGGCATCGTAATAAAAGGTGATTTTAAGTAATAGCTACGGAAAAAATTGTGGAAAGTATTTTAATAAACTTAAAGAAGGAGTACCGCCAGCTTTTTTGGGAAAACAAGTGAAGAGTATACAAAATTTTATAACGTTTTTTGGCTAATCCAGTAACAATCGAGAACCGTAAAACCCATGCCAGGATAGGAATGTATAAAAAGAAGAATCGAGTGATAGAAAATAAAAAAGGGGTTCCTTTCTGAGAGTAAGGAATCCCTCTTTTTATTGTTTCTTGCAAGTGAATTATTTAAATTCTTGTCTATATAATTTAAACGAATAAATAGCTCCAACGAAGAATACAAAGGCTTCAAATAATATAAAGATTTGACGGAAATTCTCAATATCTTTACCAACTAAAGAAATAAATATGCAATTCATTAGAATTTGAGTAGTAAACATACAAGAAATAAGTTTAAAATGAATAGGAGTTGTTCTTTCATCTGGTTTACCAATTTTTTTGTAAATAATAATAAGTGTAATTACTGAACCCAAAAATAGAAGTGCTGTAAGTCCTACAACGATATTGAAATTTCCTGTACTTTCTAACATCCATTTATTTAATAAATCAATCATTATTATCTTCCTTTCCTACATAAGAGAATATTTCGTTCTTCTTTTTCACTATAATAAAAAAAGAAAAAGGAAAACATCGAACTTTCTTACAAATACTCGTGTATTCTTACAGTTTTGTCATTTTGCAAATGTATTCATCGCCTTGTCTTTCACTATTTTCTTTGGAAAACATAGTGAATTACGAGAAAGAGCGCTACAAGATCAACTTCCGAGAACGAAAAATATGTAAATAAGCTGTCTATATGGACAGCTTATTATATTTTTTTGCTTAGCGTGTGTTTTTTTTAATACTGGCGGTACCTCAAGAAATGGATAAAAAATAAAAAGCATCGGAAACGAAAGCTTTTAAAACCTCATTCCTAATTTGAAATGTAAAAAGAATGAAATAGTATGGCAATGGGAAGAAAGTATTGAAATTAAGCATCCGAGTAGGAGTATAGAGTGATAACATGTTACAATACAGCTAAGAACACGCAATAAAGGAGAGTTTTTTACGTGAAGATTAAAGCAATTGAACCGACGCCAAGTCCAAATACAATGAAAGTTATTTTGAATGAAGTATTACCATCAGGAGCGCGTAATAATTATACAAATGAAAATAAAGAACAAGCACCAATGCAAGTGCAAGAAATTTTGAAAATTGAAGGTATTAAAGGTGTGTATCATGTTGCTGACTTTTTAGCAGTCGAGCGAAATGCAAAGTATGACTGGAAAGTTTTATTACAACAAGTTCGTGCTGTTTTTGGCGAAGAAGTAGTGGAAGAAAGTGAAGAACAACAACTTGCTCATTTTGGAGAAGTGAAAGTGTTTGTTCAAATGTTCTTTACAATTCCAATGCAAGTAAAGTTAACAGATGGAACATCGGAAGAACGTGTTGGATTACCAGATCGTTTCAAAGAATCAATTATGAAAGTACAAATGTCTGCACCAAACGTTGTAAAAGAGCGTAAATGGGTAGAACAAAGTACACGTTACGGTAATTTTGAAGAAATCGGGAAAGAAGTAGTAGAAGAGATTGTTGCTGCTTATTCAGAAGAACGTGTAAATGAAACGGTTAAAGAATTATTAAATCAAGCAGGTGCTGTTGAAGTAACGATTCAAAAGCGTGAGCCATATAAAGTAACAGAAGAGATGATGAAAGATTCTGACTGGAAAAACCGTTTTGCAGCATTAGAACAAATGGATCCTACTGAAGAAGATATTCCAGTGTTGAAGATGGCGTTAGATGATGAAAAAGTTTCGATCCGCCGTTTAGCAACAGCTTATTTAGGTATGGTAAAAGGTGATGGAGTACTGCCATTATTATATAAAGCGTTATTAGATCGTTCAGTAAGTGTTCGCCGTACAGCAGGCGATTGCTTATCAGACGTAGGTGATCCGGCAGCGATGTTCGTTATGATTAAATCTCTGAAAGATCCAAGTAAATTAGTACGCTGGCGTGCAGCGATGTTCTTATTTGAACTTGGAGATGAAAGTGCGATTCCAGCATTAAAAGCAGCGCAAGATGATCCAGAGTTTGAAGTAGCGATGCAAGCACGTCTAGCATTAGAGCGTATTGAAGGCGGAGAAGAAGCAAAAGGTTCTGTATGGAAACAAATGACGGAGTCTCGTAAAGGGGAATAATGTATGATTGTTTTCTACGATAGTTGGTGTCCGATGTGTACGGCCGTTGCAGAACGTACGAAAAAATTAGATAAAAAGGGTAAGATGAAATTTGTTTCATTTCGAAATGAAGATGTAGTTGAGAAATATAAGCTTTCTCAAGAACTACAAAGTAAGATGGAACAAAGACTGTATATTTTTAAAAATAATAAGTGGTATGACGGCATTCAGAGCATAGATGTATTAGCAAAGGCCGTTCCATCTTATTGGTTTGCCGTTCCTTTTATAAAGCTATCCATCGTACTTGGTTTTGGAAGTAAAGTATACGATTATATCGCTAACAATAGAAAACTTGTTCCAGTGGGACATTGCCGCGGTGGGGTTTGTGAAATCCCTACAAAAAAATGAAATCATCGTTATCTTTCTTTTGCACCTATTAATAGAGCGTGATATGATGAATTTGGAATGAAAGTTGAAGGAGAGATTACAAGATGTCAAATGCTTATGAAGAATACATGCGCCAAATGGTAATCCCAATGCGCCAAGAGTTAGTGCGTTCTGGGTTTGAAGAGTTAACTACAGAAGAAGCTGTAACAGAATTTATGGAAAATACATCAGGTACAACTTTAGTAGTTGTAAACTCTGTTTGTGGTTGTGCAGCTGGTTTAGCACGTCCATCAGCAGGTCAAGCGGTTGTTCGTGCTGAAAAACAACCTGATCATCTTGTAACTGTATTCGCAGGTCAAGATAAAGATGCTACTGCAAAAATGCGTGAATACTTCGGAGAAATTCCTCCATCTTCACCATCTATGGCATTATTAAAAGGAAAAGAAGTTGTTCACTTCATTCACCGTCATGAAATTGAAGGTGCAACTATGGACGAAATTATTACGAACTTAGAGCAAGCTTTCGAAAAGAATTGCTAAAGAAGGGGGAGAGTAAATCTCCCTCTTTTCTTTATATAGAGGTGAAACAATGATCGTAACAACAGCTGGAAGAACAAACAAAGAAATGACAGATTATGCAAACAAGGTAGCAGCAGAATTAAATGCTTCTTTCGTTAAACGTAATGACATACCAGTACATAAGCTGCATGAGCAGTATGAACAAGATGTGCTTGTCGTAGGGAAGAACCGATTAGCTATTTATCCAAAAGGTACGGAAGAACCGTTTTTCTTTCATCCGAACTCAGCGATGTTTCGTGTGAAAAGGTTAATGCGTGGAGAACACGATCCGTTTGTACAAGCCACGCAATTAGAGAGAGGAATGACAGTGTTAGATTGTACGCTCGGGATGGCATCAGATAGTATTGTAGCTAGTTATGTTGTTGGTGAAAGCGGAAAAGTAACAGGACTTGAAGGCAATGAATATATGGCTTATATTATGGAAAATGGTTTGAAAACATGGTCTTCATCCGTTTCTGAAATTGATGAAGCAATGCAAAGAATCCAAGTAAAGCAAACGGAGCATTTTTCATTTTTAGCGCAATGTGAAGACAATAGTTACGATGTCGTTTACCTTGATCCGATGTTTGAAGAAACTGTCATAGAATCCGATGGAATTAAAGGATTAAAACACTTCGCTTTGTATCATGATATTACTGACGAAACAATTGCGGAGGCAAAACGAGTGGCGAGAAAACGTGTCGTTTTAAAAGATCATTTTCGTAGTTCTAGATTTGAAAAACACAATTTTCACGTATACAAAAGAAAAAGTGCTAAGTTTCACTTTGGTTTAATTGACCCTTGCTAATTGTTTGAAAAGATGTATAATAAGCAATAATTAATTAAATATACTGTCTGTGATGAAGAGAGTAGTCTTTTTTAGAAGGAAAGCGAGCTAGGGATGGTGTGAGCCTAGTACGGAAGAAAAAGATGAAGCGCACTTCGGAGATGCTTCTTGAACGAATAGTAGAGAAAGCCGAGGCCCCCTGTCCTCGTTA
Source organism: Bacillus sp. 22475 (assembly GCF_052044835.1). NCBI lineage: Bacteria > Bacillati > Bacillota > Bacilli > Caryophanales > Bacillaceae > Bacillus > Bacillus sp. 22475. The sequence goes on from NZ_JBQENW010000015.1 coordinate 90,949, forward strand.
TAAACGGGAAAGTGGTTCGTAACGAACAACAAGGGTGGTACCACGGGTTAAAACTCGTCTCTTTTTTAGAGACGAGTTTTTTGTGTTAAAAAAATAAGGAGGTTGTATCATGGATTATAAAATGCAGTTTGCGAAAAGTTTATCGAATATTTTTGTAAATGAATTAACGCAAAATCAAATTTTAGATTTAATCGAAACACCGAAACAAGATGAATTTGGAGATGCAGCGTTCCCATGTTTTTCATTAGCGAAGCAATATAAAAAAGCGCCAGCTATTATCGCAAAGGAAGTGGCGGAGAAGTTAAATGATCCGTTCTTTACAAAAGTAGAAGCCGTTGGTCCTTATGTAAATGTATTTTATAATCGTGAAACTGTAAGTGATGAAGTATTAAAGAAAATTTTAGCTGAGAAAGAAGAGTACGGTCAAAATCACTTTGGATGTGAAAAAACAGTAGTTATCGATTATTCTTCTCCTAATATCGCGAAACCTTTTTCAATGGGGCATTTACGTTCTACAATGATTGGAAATTCACTGAAACATATCGCTGAAAAATGTGGCTATGAAGTTGTAGGAATTAATTATATAGGGGATTGGGGAACACAGTTTGGAAAGTTAATTACGGCTTATAAAAAATGGGGAAATGAAGCAGTGGTGAAAGAGGATCCAATACGTGAGCTATTTAAGTTATATGTTCAGTTTCATGTAGAAGTAAAAGAGAATGATGAATTAGAAGAAGAAGGACGTGCTTGGTTTAAGAAATTAGAAGAAGGTGATGAAGAAGCGGTAGAGCTTTGGAATTGGTTCCGTCACGAATCATTAAAAGAATTTTCTCGTATTTATGAACTCCTCGGTGTGGAATTTACTAATTTTCAAGGCGAAGCTTTCTATAATGATAAAATGGAAGACTTTATTGGGATTTTAGAAGAGCACGACTTACTGGAAGAATCAGAAGGCGCATTAGTTGTTAATTTAGAAGAAGAAGGTATGCCGCCATGCTTAATTAGAAAGTCAGATGGTGCGACGATTTATGCAACGCGTGACTTAACAGCTGCTTTATATCGTCAAAACACTTATGGGTTTGATAAAGCGCTATATGTTGTTGGTCCAGAACAAAGCTTACATTTCAATCAATTTTTCACTGTATTAAAAAAACTTGGCTATACTTGGGTTGATGGTATGGAACACGTACCGTTTGGCTTCATTTTAAAAGATGGTAAGAAAATGTCGACACGTAAAGGAAGAGTTATTTTACTTGAAGAAGTACTTGAGGAAGCAATCGAACTTGCAAAACAAAATATTGAAGAGAAAAATCCAAACTTAAAACAAAAAGAAGTAGTAGCAAAGCAAGTCGGTGTAGGGGCAGTTATTTTCCACGATTTAAAAAATGAGCGTATGCATAATATTGAATTCTCATTAGAAAACATGCTGAAATTTGAAGGAGAAACAGGCCCTTACGTACAGTACACACATGCACGTGCTTGCTCTATTTTAAGAAAAGAAAGTGTAGAATTTGAAACATGTACGTTTGCTTTAAAAGACGATCATAGCTGGAGTGTCGTAAAATTACTAAACAAATTCCCACAAGTAATTGAAGCAGCTTTCAATAAAAATGAGCCATCGATTATTTCGAAATATGTATTAGATGTAGCACAATCGTTTAATAAATATTACGGTAATGTTCGTATATTAGAAGAGAGTGAAGAAAAAGACAGCAGACTCGCATTGGTTTATGCTGTGACGGTTGTGTTAAAAGAAGGATTACGTTTACTTGGGGTGGAGGCTCCTGAGGAGATGTAGCATAAAAGGTGTATGTATCATTACAGATATGTATGCCTTTTTATTTGGTATAGGAGTCATGTAAGCAGTAATCTCACCTTATTAAAACCAATTTCTGGGGGAATTATTAAAAATGTAGGAATGTTTTTGTTAAATGGAGAATTGTAAGGGGTGTATATAAAAGGAGGCGTTAGAGGTTGGAAACATACGATTGGAACAGTAAACTAGCGTATTTAAAAAATACGAGAGATTTATATTACAATAGCGATTATGTAAGTTTTCTAGTGAATTCAGTTTGGAAGATTTCTGAGCCAGTCCATGTTGTTGATTATGGTTGTGGATATGGTTATTTAGGCTTATTATTAATGCCTTTACTTCCAGAAGGATCAAAGTATACAGGCATTGATAGTGGAGAAACATTATTAGCTGAAGCGAGAGAGTTGTTTCGTTTACTTCCGTACGAGTCAGAATTTCTGGAGGGAGATGCTATAGAAATTGAATTGAACGATACATACGATATAGCAATTTGTCATGCCTTCTTATTACATATGAGTTCACCAAAAACGATGCTACAAAAAATGATTCATTCAGTTAAAAGTGGCGGGAAAATAATCTGTTTTGAACCACATTGGATATCAAATATGTCTTCATACACTTTGGATGGAGAGAACCAATCGGAAATTATCCAGCTAGGCATTTTGCAGAATTTATTTGAAAGTGACACGCAGAGGAGTGGAAAAGATGGAAATATTGGTATGAAAATACCGATGTATTTAAGTGAATTAGGTGTGAAAAATATTGAGTGTAGAGTAAGTGATAAAGTGAACTTTTTAGATTCTAATATGCACCATAATGATAAACAAAGTTTGTATCATTCATTAAAAGCAGAGGGGATTGCAGGCAATCCGGGTGATAAGCCGCAATTTATAGAACGTTTAATGGCCAGAGGATTAACATATGATAATGCGCTAGCTCAATATGAAGCTGAACTACGATTTTTTAAAATATTTCATGTGCATTCTTCTTTAGTGTACGCTCCGAATATGAAAATTACATTTGGTGATATAGTATGTTAAAAGATATGATATATAAGGATTGTCATTTAATGTCGATAAGTCGATATTCGACATATAATCGCTGATATATTTGAATTATCGCCGATATAATTTTATGTACTGATTTCAGCTTCTACAAGATAAAAAACCGCATGTTACGTTATTCCATATAATTAAACAAAATACGGAGAAAAACAATCATTTTTACTATATTTTGTTATAAATTTGAATAATATTAATTAATACCATCCATTATAAGAGATTTTAGTTGAATACATACTATATGGTGTGTAAAATCTAAGCAAGTAGCAGTTTAAATATAAATTCGAGGTGAATGCATGCTAGATTTTAAGCAGTTAGAAGCGTGTTTGAAAGATAAGAGATTTGTAGACGGATTACAGGAAATAAATAATGAAATTGCATATATAAAAGAAACGAATACTTTATCCTATGTGAAGAATTGGCTTGCTAATATTCCTTCGCATAAGGAGTTTGACATATTAATTCGCCTTACTGATGAAGGGCTTATGCACCAATACAGTTCATTCCTCATTCGCTACGCTTATAAAAAATTCCCAAATATGAGAACGCTCTCTTTATATTGTGATGAGCTAATTGATGAGCGGAAAATTCTTGAAGCAGAGCAGCTGTTAAAAGAAACTTTAGAAGAGAGTAATAAAGAAGAAATAGATGCAGATTTTTTAGCGAAAACATATTTTACGTTAGTACGATGTCTTTTAGAAATGAAAAGAAATGAAGAAGCGCTAATGTATATGCAAAAGGCAGAGGAGTACAGTACGCGCGTAGGGTTTGATAAATGGGGCTACGTTTATATGCATACAGGCGAATGGGAGAAAGCGGAAGAACAATTTATTGCTGGCATGCAGCATGAAGATTGTGAAGAGTTATCTACCTATTTATTATCACAATTGTATGCAAATAAAGGAGAACAAAAACGTGCGATACAGTTAATTGATGATGCGATTGTAAAGTTCCCACAAGTACCATATTTTCATTTTGAGAAGGTAAAGTATTTATTAGATTTAGAGCAATATGAAGAGATGTTAGCGGTAATAGATAACATAAATACTCAGCTGCCATATAATGCTTATAACACTTACTTTGTACATTTACGTGCAGAAGCGCTGTACAAAATGAATAAATTTGCAGATTTACAAAAGCTATTAAAAGAAGAAAAGAGTTTAAAAGAATCTTTATATCATAATTTAGAAAAAAATCCGGATGGAAAAAAGGTTCACTTGCCGATAGTTCCTATTGTACAAAAGGATAATTATTGTGTTCCGACAAGTTTAGAGATGATGTTGCGTATATGGGGAGAGACACGTACACAAGATGAAATAGCAGAGTTTATTTTTGATATGACAGGATCGAAGTTTTCAGATACTGTTTCTTATTTAGAAGAATTAGGTTATGAATATCGTTATTTTAAAGGGAATGAAGAGAATTATAAGAGACTGATTGACGAAGGAATTCCTGTTTTATTAAGTATAGATATTGAGCATGCTTCACACGTACAAGTTCTATCTGGATATGATGATACATTGCAAGCTTTCTATGTTCAAGATCCAAACTTTATAGAACCAGTTCTTGTAGAATATAGTAAATTACAAGAAAAATATCGTTATACAGGCTGTTTAGCAATCACGTTTGTTCCGAAAGAAAAGAAGGCGCAACTAGCGTTTCTAAGTGAGGAAGAAAATCGTTATTTTAAATCTATTTTTTCTCTTACGGATCATTTAGATGAACATGACAAAGAGGGAATTAGTAACTTAGTACAATTTTTAAAAGAAACGAGCGATAATCCAAATACGTGGCTATATACGATAAAGCACTTAGATGTTGAAGTAGATAAAGAATTTATTTTATATTGTATCGATAAGTTAATGGAAAAGTTTCCGAACTCGGACTTTGTTAAATTGCATGGTGCTCAGTGTTTTATTCGTCTTCAGGAAGTAGAGAAAGCGGAGCAAATGCTGACAAGCGTTGAGAAGAAAAATAATCGTGCATTATATCATTTGATAAATGGAAGATATGCTTTTGAGCAGGAAAGTTATATAGAAGCGATTTCAAGCTTTCGTTCATCGTTACAATTAGACGCAGATCAGCCTATTGCTTGGAGTTTTCTCGCTTTATCCTATATGTATATTGATCAATCTGAAAAAGCATTGCAATACTCTCAAGTTGCGTTAGAGCGTAGCCCTGAAAGGTTCACTTTAACGAATCACGGTTTAATATTAATAGATTTAGAAAGATATGAAGAAGCGTATGAAATCTTTAATGACTTGTTAAAAGAGTATAAATATGAAGCACATGTATGGTATGAACGAGCGAGATGTGCACATCAACTAGGAAAATTATATTTAGCAATAAAAGGGCTTAAAGTAGCGATTCATTTGGATAGTAATGCATCTTACATTTATACGAAACTTTCGGAAATATACGAATCTGATTTGAAGGATGAGGAAAGTACGAAAGAAATTTTATTAAACGGTATTGAGAATTGTGATGATAAAGCACCTCTTTACGTAAAATTAGGTGACTATCATTTTCAAAATGATAGCTTGGAAGAAGCAGAAGTATTGTATAAGCGTGCTTTAGAAGAAAACGATGAGGATGTTTATTCTCACTTCGGACTTACACAAGTGTATATGGCAAGAGAACAATACAAGGAAGCAAAAGAATATATTCTTGGTCTTGAGAAGCAAATTGAAAAGAGCCAAGATTTCCTCATGAATGCAGGAATGGTTTTATGGGATGCTGAAATTGAACTTGGTGGAAATGAAGAAGGGTTTAAAGTAGCGCTATCTAAGTTAGAAAATGGTATAAAGAAAAGTGATTATAATATAGCAAGTGCGTTAGATGAATATGTGAATCGAATTAAAGGAACGGAATTTGTACAACGAGGTATAGCGTTTTTAAGAACGTTACACAAAGAAAGAAATGAAGTAAGTGAGTACGGTTGTTATGCAGGTATTTTATATGAATCTATTGGACAGTATGGCCAAGCGATGAAAAGATATAATAAGGCGATAGAACAAAAGGAAACGGCATTACCGTATTACCGAATTGGTGAAACACTTATGGCATTAGGGCAATTGACGGAAGCAAAACAAGCGTATGAAACATGTTTAGAGCTTGATGGGAATTTCTTAGGTGTACATTTACAGCTTGCGGAAATATACGAAAAAGAAGAAAACCGTTCTAAAGAACAAAGTCATATGGTTCAGGCGATGAAGGAAGAGCCGTTGCATATTAATATGGAATATTTGGCACAGCTTTCAGTAGATATGAATCTTCAGGAAGAATTGCTGACTGAACTAGAACAATTAGAGGAAGAAGTACCTGAAATATGGCGTTTAGATGCGATTGCATATGTGTACGGAGCGATGAATGAAATAGATAAAGAACAAGCACAGATTGAATACGCGCTACAATTAGATGGTGAGCATATAGAAGTTCTATATCATTATGCAAAAGTATTAGTGAAAAAAAGAAATGTAAAAGCAATTGAAGTTGCAATGAAAGTAATACAAAAAGATTTTGATAATGAACGTATATTTGATGTTTATGTAAAAGCAGTAGAGCAACATAAAAAATTGTCTAACATACGAGATTTTCTTCATACGTTAAAGGTGAAAAAAGCAGAAAGAAGTACAGCATTCATGTATGCTGCAGCTGCGGTTACGGAAATATGGATTGAACGCCAGCTGCATGAACAGCCGAAACGATCTATCATTACGAGAGCTTTTTATCGTATGAAAAATCGTGCGAAAGAAATTTCAATGGTTACTATGATAATTGATTTATATGAAATCTCTTTAAAGTTAAATCCGAAAAATAGTATGGCAGCACAGCGATTTGCGCTATTTTATGAGAATGTAGAGATGAATAAAGAAGCGATAGAGATTCTGCACACGTCACTAGAAAATAAATGGGATTATGAAGTAGCGAAGCAACTTGTAAATCTTTTCGTTGAGTGCGAGGAAGAAGATATGTCAAGAGATGCTTTGGAATTAACGAAGCAAATGGTTCGAGAACTACCAGATGATTATGATACTCATCTTCTGCAAGCACAAGTATTCTTTAAAGCAGGGGAAGAAAGAAAAGCAGAAAAGATTACCTTACAATTAACGGAGCAAACACCGTTCGTAAGTAGAGCATTTCTTACTTTAGGAGAAATGTACCAAAGTCAAGAAAGGTTTGAAGAGGCAATTCAAGTATTAGAAAATGCTTCTATACATCATCCAAATGAAACAGTAATTCTTCTTTCTTTAGCGTCTTCATATCATGGGGCCGGCCAAACACTAAAGGCAGAAAAAATAGCAAATGAAGTATTAACAATGGATGCAAGTGATTTGTTAGCAAGATATGATCGTGCTTGTTATTTAGCACAGTTAAATAGAAATGAAGAGGCGAAGGAAGAGCTTGAAATTGTCCTTCGTGAGGATGAATCGGGATTCTTTGCTGAACTTATTGAGGATGATGAAAATTTAGCAGCATTGCGAGAATTTGAAAAGTAATTGTATAAGAATAGGGGAAAAGATAAGGATATATTTTGAATTAGTTGACAATTAGTTGTCAAATGGCATAAAATAACTTTTAACAAAGTATACAAATCTGAAGACGAGAAAGAGTAAAATAGTGAACTGTTCTCCAGAGAGCCGGTATATTGCTGAAAGCCGGTGGGCAGACGTTATTTGAAAATCATCTCCGAGGAGCCGAGGCTGAAAGTAAGTAAGTAAGTAAGTAAGTAAGTAAGCCCGGACGGATGTCTACCGTTACAAAGAACACGTATGATAGTACGTTGCTAAGCGCTATTAGTGAAAAAGCTAATAGAATTAGGGTGGTAACGCGGGTAAACCCGTCCCTACTTCATAGGGACGGGTTTTTTGTGTGCTTTTAAAACATTCAAAGGAGTGATTGTAGATGAAGAAAGTAGATGTAAAAGAGTCAGCTGTAGGGAGAGAAACACGTATTCGTAAGCAGTGGAACGAACAAAGCATTTTTGAACAATCAATTCAGAATCGAGAAGGCGCGCAATCGTTTGTGTTTTATGAAGGACCACCAACGGCGAATGGTTTACCACACGTCGGCCATGCACTTGGTCGGGCAATTAAAGATTTAGTAGCAAGATATAAAACAATGGCTGGTTATAAAGTAGTAAGAAAAGCAGGATGGGATACACACGGTTTACCTGTAGAACTAGGTGTTGAGAAGCAACTTGGTATTTCCGGTAAACATGAGATTGAAGAATATGGTATTGAACCATTTATTCAAAAGTGTAAAGAGAGTGTTTTCACATATGAGAAGCAGTGGCGTGAATTCACTGAAAGTATTGGTTATTGGGTAGATATGGATGATCCATATGTAACTTTAAAGAATCCATATATCGAAAGTGTATGGCATATTTTGGGGACGATCCATGAAAAAGGATTGTTATATAAAGGACATAGAGTTTCACCATACTGCCCAAGCTGCCAAACCTCATTGAGCTCACATGAGGTTGCACAAGGGTATAAAACAGTAAAAGATTTAAGCGCAACTGTGAAGTTTAAAGTGAAAGATAGTGAAAATGAGTATTTCTTAGGCTGGACAACAACGCCTTGGACACTTCCAGCAAACGTAGCGCTTGCTGTCCATCCAAATATGGAATACGTTAAAGCAAAACAAGAAAGTCATGTATACATTGTTGCGAAAGAACGTGTACAAGAAGTATTAAAAGAGAACTATGAAGTATTATCTGTTCATAAAGGCGAAGAATTATTAAACACATCTTATGCAGCCCCATTTCCGATGAAAGAAGTTACAAATGGTTACCGCGTTATCGCAGCAGATTTTGTAACAGCAGATAGTGGTACAGGACTTGTTCATATTGCTCCAGCATATGGAGAAGACGATTATAGAATCGTTCAAAGTGAAGGACTGTCATTCTTGCACGTTGTAGATGAAAAAGGTGAGTATACAGAAGCAGTACCATTTTTAAAAGGGAAATTTGTAAAAGATTGTGATGTGGATATCGTTCGTTATTTAGCGAAGGAAGGTTTACTGTATCATAAAGAAAAATATGAACATAGCTATCCGCATTGCTGGCGTTGTGATTCACCACTACTTTATTATGCAGGAGAAAGTTGGTTAATCCGAACAACTGCAATTAAAGATACATTTTTACAAAATAATGATTCTGTTACTTGGTATCCGGATCATATGAAACATGGACGTTTTGGTAAGTTTTTAGAAAATATGGTGGACTGGAATATTAGCCGAAATAGATATTGGGGAACACCATTAAACGTGTGGGAATGTGAAAGTTGTAATCATCAGTTCGCACCGAAGAGCATTGCCGAATTAAGAAAGCATAGTACGAAAGAAACACCGGAAGATTTGGAATTGCATAAGCCGTATGTAGATGAAGTGCAAGTCTGCTGCGGGAAATGCGGAGGCACAATGAATCGTACACCAGAAGTGATTGATGTTTGGTTTGATAGTGGTTCTATGCCATTTGCACAATATCATTACCCATTTGAAAATAAAGAGTTATTTGAAGAGCAGTTTCCAGCGGATGTTATTGCTGAAGGAATTGATCAAACACGCGGCTGGTTTTATAGTTTATTAGCAGTATCAGCACTATATACAGGAAAAGTACCGTATAAACGAGTGTTATCACTAGGGCATGTTTTAGATGAAGAAGGGCAGAAAATGTCTAAAAGTAAAGGGAATGCACTAGACCCAGTTGATTTAGTAGATAAGTTTGGTGCAGATGCGCTAAGATGGGCTTTACTTGTTGATAGTGCCCCGTGGAATGCGAAGCGTTTTTCTGAAAGAACAGTACTGGAAGCGAAATCTAAATTTGTAGATACATTAGTCAATGTGTATAGCTTCTACGTTTTATATGCAAATTTAGATGAGTATAATCCGAAGGAAACGTATGATGTAAAGCTTACAAAATTAGACGAATGGGTATTATCAAGATTGCATAGTACAACGAAAAAAGTGAGAACTGCACTTGATGATTATCAATTTACGAATGCAGCTCGTGAAATTGCAGTACTTGTAGATGAAGTGAGTAACTGGTATGTAAGACGCTCACGTAATCGTTTCTGGGAATCTGGTATGAACGCTGAGAAAGCAGCTGCATATGAGACACTTCATGAAGTACTTGTAACAATTAGTAAATTAATTGCACCATTTACACCGTTTGTCGCGGAAGACATTCATCTAAATTTAGAAGGAAGCAGCGTTCATTTAGCCGATTATCCGGTTGTAAATGAATCACTACTTCAACCGAAATTAGAAGCGGAAATGGATGCTGTTTTACAAGTTGTTGAACTTGGAAGAAGTAACCGTAATCAGCATTCATTAAAAGTAAAACAGCCGCTAGCAGAACTTGTATTACTTGAGCATAACGAGAATGATATGGATTGGGAATCTTATCGTGATATTGTTATGGATGAGTTAAATGTAAAAGCGTTCCATGTTGAACTCGATGAAACAAAATACACATCATATCAATTGAAGCTCAATTTTAAAACAGCGGGGCCGAAGTTCGGTAAGAATGTGAATGCAGTAAATGGTTGGCTAAAAAAATTATCACAAGAAGAAGTACAAAACTTTGTATCAACAGAAAGAGCAGTTTACGAAGCAACACCAGGAGAAGAAGTAGTTGTAACTGCTGAAGATGTGTTAGTTGAGAAAGTGGCAAAATCAGGATTCTCTAATACGACTAACGGACAATATACGGTTATGTTAGATACGAATGTAACGGAAGAATTGTTACAAGAAGGAGTAGCGCGTGAATTCATTCGTGCGGTTCAAGAATATCGTAAACAGTTGAATTTACCAGTTAATTTACGAGTCGATGTTATTCTCGATACAGAAGTAGAGCTACAGCGAACGTTAACGAACCATAAAGATTTATTGGAAGAAAACTTACTCGTTAAACAATTTACATTTGGTCACTTAACGAACGAAGACGATGAACTTTCTTTAGGTGAAACAAAACTTAGAATTAAATTAAGTGCAGCTAATTAAAGAAAAAAGGAAGTTGGAATCATTCCAACTTCCTTTTTCTTATGGAGGGAAATTAACTAGCTAATTTCCTCATAATCCATTCGATAGGTCCTCTAGAAAATTTCTTTCTCCATAATACGCTAAACAAAATACTGAAAATAAAAAATATAGTAGCAAATAATAAAACGAAAAGTAGTGTTTGATGTTCCATTCTATTGAATAGAATTAATGCTCCAATACCGATAAATACATGACTTACATAATGAGTTAATGTTAATTGACCTGTTTGTATAATGGAAGTAACAAACCAATTATTTTCATATTTTTCAGTGATATAGAGGCAAAGTATTAATATAGCAATAGCGGATCCTGTAGCAGATAAAATATATAATATATTTGGTAAAATGGGTCCTGTATTAAACAAAAATGTAGCAGCTTCTTTGCCAATGTGTGGAATGAAGTAATATGTGAGCCCCTTTGATAAAAGTTCTATCAGTATGGTGAATGTAATACCGAGCAAGAGCAACCTATCTCTAACCTTTTTATTATGAAGATCTAATCTGCCAATTATCATACCGATTAAGAAGAACGAAAACCAAGGGAAAAAAGGGTGATAACCATTAAAGAATAGATTGCGAAGAAAACCGTTTACTGTCCAGAAGTCTACATAGTTTATAAATGGAGTAGGGCCTCCCCAACCTTCGAAAGTATTGAAAGTAAGCTGAAGAGATTGTGCCAAGAGTAGGATAATAATAGATAACGAGAGTAATGCTTTTTTTCGGACTGTAATGAGTAATGCAGCAACGAAAAGGTAAACACCGTAGTAGTGTAATATATCCCCAGTCCACTCCATTACGTATAAAAATAATCCTAAAATAAATAAGAATAGTGCCCGTTTCCAGATGATTTTTCGGCTATTAGAAATTTTTATTTTTTCATTGCTAGCAACAGATGATCTAGTCATTAAAGATATGCCAATGCCAGCAAGTATAACAAACAAGGCAGAAGCTCTACCTTCAAAAAGTGACATGAAAGTTATTAAAAATGGGGGACCATTTCCTACTGCACTTGTTATCACCATAAAATTAACAAGCAGCATACCAAACATCGCCAAGGCCCTAGCAAAGTCTAAGCCGATAATTCGTTTTTTAGTATTCAATTCAATCCCTTCTTTCAAAAATACTGTTTACAGCTTCCATCCATATTTGTCTATAATCTATATCCACATGTAACATCATAAAATTCCCGACATTATCAAGCACTAATGCTAACATATGAGCTTTTGAAACTAGATTTTTATTTTCAATCAATTGCAGCTCATTTGCTTTTGTAAGGAGTGATTCAAATCCTTGTAAATATTCTGTTTGCACAGTTAGTAATCGATCTTTGTACATATCATTTCTTGAAGATAGTAATACATATTCCTGCAACACACGATTAAAATAAGGATCGTTCTGCTGTTCATCAATTATTTTGAATCCAATTTCAATGCATTTCTCAATAAAATTTTCTTTCGTAAACTCTTCTTTATGGAAGAAGGAAGAAAACTGCATCGCAGCACATAATTCTGTGAAAATACATTCGATTAATGCATCTTTAGATTTAAAGTAATAATAAATGGACGGTTTAGCAATTCCGACTTCTTCAGCAATCATTGAATAAGTCGTTTTGGTAATACCATGTCCGGCAAACAGTCGATAGCTTGCTTCCATAATTGAAGAGAGTGTTTCTTCACTTTTGCTCATAATAAAGCCTCCTAAAAAAAGGTTATATAAATCGTATCATTCATTAATATTTTTTTCAACCTACCGTTAGGTAAAAAGTAGCCTATTTTTTACAAAGTCATTTAAAAAGTTTAAGAGTTAAGGAATTGCTTTAGAAATATATTTCTAAAGTATTGTGTTCACTTTACACATAAATATTGAGAAAATTTCACTTACCCTAAATGAAAAGGTAATAGAAGTGTTTATAGAGAATTACTCGTAGATTCAATTTTTATCCCCCCATTTTGTGGGGAATGATTGCCTAGTGGTAATGGGATAAGGTTGAGCTACTTTATTAGGGGGAGTGGTTCTATGTTTAATAAAAAAATGGTGGCGATGGCAATGACTGTGCCGTTAGTAATGGGGACAATTTCTACGGTTTCGGCATTGGAAAAACAACAGCAAGTAAAGTTAGAAGCTTATTCGCCACAGAAAAAAGCAACTGAATATTTAAAAGAAAATGCTGCGCAGTATGGATTGAAAACAGACCTTTCAGACTTGCAATATATTTCTACAACAGAAACGTCAGTAGCTTCATATGTTAGGTTCCAACAAGTTGTTAACGGTGCGCCTGTATTTTCAAAACAAATTACAGTTACTCTTAACGGAGAGGGAAAGGGAGTACTCGCTGTTTCTGATTATCAGCCTGTTACAGGTGTGAAGGAAGTAACGACAAAAATTAGTGAAAAAGATGCAATACAAAAATCAATGGCGTATGTTGGAGAAGCAAGTGAGCAAAACTTATGGGCTCCTACAGAGAAAGAATTCGGATATATTGTTGAAGAAGGAATGGCTCGTCCAGTATATAAAGTTGTAGTTCATTCTAATAATCCATTTGGTGCATGGGAAACATTTATTGATGCAGAAAATGGAAAGTTAATTAAAAAGGTTGATATAAACCGAAAAGCTGAAGGGTCAGGAAAAGTATTTTTACCTAACCCAGTCGTATCTAGCGGTAGTAAAGTAGGCTTAAAAGATAATAACGATGCAGATTCAACAGCTCTAACGAACCAACTGAAAACTGTTACGTTAAAAGGTTTAGATGGAACAGGATTTTTAATTGGAGAATATGTAACGATTTCTTCAAAAGCGAAAACAAAATCTACGAATTTACAATTTAACTATACACGCGCAAATGATAGCTTTGAAGATGTTATGTCGTATTATCATATCGATACATTACAGCGTTACATTCAAAGTCTAGGTTTTAAAAATATTAATAACCGTTCGATAAAAGTGAATGTTAATGGTACAACTGATGATAACTCATTCTATTCTCCATCAACAAAAGCTTTAACTTTCGGTACTGGCGGTGTTGATGATGCAGAAGATGCTGGTATTATCGCACATGAGTATGGGCATTCGATTCAAGATAACCAAGTTCCTGGCTTTGGTAGTTCAGCAGAAGGCGGAGCGATGGGAGAAGGATTTGGCGACTTCTTAGGTGCTACATATGAAGATGCAGTATCGACTACTGGATATGGTAAAGCATGTGTTGGAGAATGGGATGCGACAGCTTATTCTAGTTCAGATCCAACATGCTTACGCCGATTAGATACGAATAAAGTATATCCGAAAGATATAACGAATGAAGTGCATGATGATGGTGAAATTTGGGCTCAAGGTCAATACGAAATGGCAAACGCTTTTGGCCGTGATGTAGCAACAAAAATCATTTTACAATCACACTGGTCATTAACACCAAACTCTAAATTCAGTGATGGAGCAAAAGCGATTAAGCAAGCGGATGCTCTTTTATATGGCGGACAACATGCTGCTGATATCGATCGCATTTGGGCAGCGAGAGGCATTAGTACGAATTAATATAAAAAGTCGTGGCATTTATAAGCCACGACTTTTTAATTTGCTTACGAACTGGTACTAGTAAATAAAGCTATATCAATGATAGTGTGAATATATCCGTATCCCATTTACTTTTTAGCTTCTTTAAAAACAAAATGCTCTTTAAATTTTCTAGATTCAACTTTTTGACCATTTCGCATCGATCTGAATGGGTGCTCTTGCCATGTAATAATAACATCAACTTCATCTGCTTTTGTAGCAACGGGTAAATTAGCGTGTTCAAATCCAGTTTTTCCACTTGCCAAACGACTTTCCTTTAGGGAAAAGAGTTCATATTTCGTTTTCTTATTTGGTTCATTGCGGAATACTTCGACGTTTACGTTATATACCTCACTATTCCCGACATTCTTTACTGAAAAATGATATGTTTGAAATTCATCTTTTTTAGCTTGAAGCATATTCTTGTTTGTTTTTTTCGGTTTATCAATATTCACTTGCCATTGATCAGAGTTTTGAGAGATTGGTAAAGATTTTGGTGAATAGGCGTATGTTTCGTTTACTACAATTAGGCAAAACAATAGGAGAAAGAAACTAATTGCTTTTTGCATATACACACCTCGCTATAAAATTTTTTATTAATATGCGTAAATGAATTGGGTTTTATGTAAAAAATGGAAAAAGGTGACGATTTGATTCAACTACAATTAAATAAATTGGAAGAGATAGTAAATGGTGAAGGATTACAAGAATCATTTCATTATATAGAGATGCAAGGCGTCTGTATTGACTCTAAAAAAATTACGAAAGAGAATTTGTTTGTTCCGATTATTAGGGTGAAAGATGGACACGATTATGTAAAAGAAGCGATGGAAAAAGGTGCGGCTGCTTCTTTATGGAAAAAGTCTTACGGTGATCCTCCAAAAGGAATACCGATTATTTTTGTAGATGACACATTACTTGCACTGCAAAAAATAGCGCGATATTACCGAAAGACAAGTAATGTGAAAGTTATCGGAATTACTGGTAGTAATGGAAAGACAATGGTAAAAGATATAATAAGCACGATATTAAGTACAACTTATCGTGTGCATAAAACGAAGGGAAATTTAAATAGTCAAATTGGTTTACCACTAACGATTTTAGAAATGAAACAGGATACAGAGTTTTTAATACTTGAAATGGGAATGAGCGAAACGGGACAAATTCGAAACTTAGCACAAATAGCACAGCCAGATGTAGCGATCATTACAATGATTGGACAGTCACACTTAGAAACGCTTGGATCAAGAGAAGAGATTGCGGAGGCTAAATTTGAAATTGTAGACGGATTAAATGACGGTGGACTGTTCTTATATAATGGTGATGAGCCATTACTTTCTCAAAATATTAATATGCTAGGTATAGAAAGTAAGTCGTTTGGTGGAAAGTATACAAATGATTTGTTTCCAACGAACGTACAATTAGATGAATATGGTGTTCATTTTAAATTAAATCATTCAAAAATACAGTACGATGTTCCCTTACATGGAAAACATAATATTTTTAATACGATTGTCGGAATCGCTGTAGGTCAATTTTACAAAGTCCCTATAGAAAAAATACAAGAAGCATTGCAGCAAATAAACATTACACAAATGCGCTTTCAGTTTTTAACCGCTAAAACAGGTTTTACAATTATTAACGATGCATGGAATGCCAGTCCTTCCTCCATGAAGGCTGCAATTGAAACGTTGCAGAAATTAAATGCCTATAAGAAAAAAATTATAGTGATTGGGGATATGTTGGAGTTAGGCAAGAAAGCTGAAACATATCATAGAGAAATTGGTAAAATGTTAAATGAGGAGAGCATTCAATATGTATTTACGTATGGAGAGTTAGCCAAAATTGTAGCGGAAGAAGCAAGAAAGAACTATCATACAGGAAAAATAAAGTCATTTGATAATAAAGCCAAAATAGCAGAGGAAGTATTGAAAGTTATAACGAAAAAAGATGTTGTTTTACTGAAAGGTTCACGTGGCATGGCTTTAGAGGAGATTGTACAAAAGTGGATGTGAAAAATCAGAATATATTTTAAAAAGGCTTGCATTCTATAAAAAGAAGAGTTAGAATACTCTGTAAATATAAAAAGTGATGATCAGGAAAAGTACATGGTGCAAAGGTCTACAGAGAGCAGCCGGTTGCTGGGAAGGTTGCGATACCGCATGATGGAAAGACACCTGTGAGTGTTGCTTTGAACGTGATTATTAGTAAAAGCAAACGGTACCTACCGTTATCAGGGCTAAGATGGTCAGTATGACAATTTGGGTGGTACCGCGGAAAAAAATCCGTCCCTATTTATAGGGGCGGATTTTTGTATTCTTTGAAAGGGGGTGAGTGACCGTGGATGATGACGATGACAACAATAACGTAAATAAATATAAAATTACTGGAGGGAAAAATAATGGATTCAATAATGAAGCGTTCACTCACAAAAGAATGTACAAAGCAAAGTGGAAAGGTTGTATTACTTCAAGGATGGGTAAAAAAAATTCGGCACCTTGGAAATGTTAGTTTTTTATTATTACGGGACAGAACAGGAGTAATTCAATGTGTATTAGAAAATGAATTGGCCGGATATAAAGTTGATGTAGAAAGTGTTGTCCATGTAATCGGTGAGATAGTCGAGACATCGAAAACAGAATTGGGTGTTGAAGTACTTGCTCATGAAGTGAAAGTAATAAACGGTGCAGAGCCACTTCCATTTGAAATAAATAAAAAGAAGTTACAAGTTGGCTTAGATCAACTACTTAATGAGCGAGTAATATCATTAAGGCATGAGCGAACTGCAGCGATTTTTAAAGTGAAATCTACACTCGTTCAGAGCTTTAGTGAATTTCTAATAGAGAACGATTTCACACGTATATTTACTCCGAAAATTGTTTCACAAGGGGCAGAAGGAGGAGCAAATGTTTTTAAGCTTCCATACTTCCAAAAAGAAGCTTATTTAGCACAATCACCACAGTTCTATAAGCAAATGATGGTAGCGGGTGGGTTAGAACGAGTTTTTGAAATTGCACCTGTATATAGAGCGGAACATCATAATTCTTCCCGTCATTTGAATGAATATATATCGTTAGACGTAGAGCTTGGTTTTATTCATGATTTTTATGAAGTGATGCAACTAGAAACGGATGTTTTACGATATATGTTTCAACAAGTAGCGAAAAAATGTGAAATAGAACTACAACTATTACAAATAGAAGTACCTGTTATTACTGAAATACCTAAAATTACATTGTTAGAAGCACAAGAAATTTTGAAAAGTAAGTATCGTAAAGAATCTCCTGTAGGGGATTTAGATACAGAAGGTGAAAAGTTACTAGGGAAATATGTAAAGGAAACATATAATAGTGAATTTGTTTTCATTACACATTATCCGAAAGAAGCGAGACCGATGTATACGATGCAAAATAAAGAGAATCCAGCTATTACTGATTCATTCGACTTATTATATAAAGGGCTAGAAATAACGTCAGGGGCACAGCGAATTCATAATTATGAATTGTTACTCGCTTCGTTTAAAGAAAAAGGATTACATCCAGAGAAATTTCAATCTTATTTAAATACATTCCGATACGGTTGTCCACCGCATGGAGGTTTCGGAATTGGGTTAGAAAGGATTGTATATAAACTATTAGAATTAACAAATGTACGAGAGGCGAGTGCTTTTCCGAGAGATTGTACTCGTCTTATACCATAATATTAAAACCCTTCTATGAATATAGAAGGGTTTTGTATATTTAAACACAAGTTAAAGAGAAGAAAAATATCTTTTTGTGTGAAAATATGTAAATTATATCGAGAACATTTTATAATAAATTGAGAAAAAGAAAATTCATAAGTTATAATGAAATGTGAATATAAAAAAAGTTCATATAATAATGTATGGAAGGGTATGAAACATGTTATATCAAACTCAAGCAACACAACAAACACCAGCTTATATAATCTATCTTCTTGATGTAAGCGCATCAATGAATCAAATGATGGATGTAGAGGGAGAAGAAAAAAGGAGAATTGACATTGTAACGGATGCTCTTTCTTTAGCGATTCGCCAAATGGTATTTCGTTCGACAAAAGGTAGTCGATTGCTTCCAAGATATAAGGTATCTATTTTAGCTTATAGCGATCAAGTTTTTGATCTTTTGGGTGGGGTGAAAACAATAGATGAAGTAGCAAGACTACGTCCACTAGAAAAAATTCAAACGCATCGCTTAACTGATACAGCAAAGGCTTTCTCTGTAGTGGAGAAGTTATTGCAAAAGGAATTACCGAATTTACAAGACGGGCCAGCTCCTGTTGTTTGTCATATGACAGATGGTGCTTCAACTGGCGAAGATCCAGAATTAATTGTGCGAAGAATTATGAATATGTCTGTACCTGATGGAAATGTACTAATTGAAAATATCTTTATTTCGGATGAAATTATGCAAGAACAAATTACTAGTATAAAGAAGTGGGAAGGGATTATGCCACATACAGAAATTACGGATGAATATGGTGCAAAGTTGCAACGACTTTCCTCTCCTATCCCTCAAAGTTATCGTGAGATGATGACTGAGTATGGTTTTCATATTGGGGATGGTGCAGTGATGATGTTTCCAGGTACAAATGCAGATTTAGTATCACTTGGATTTCAAATGTCTGCTGCAACGCCGGTTCGATAGGAGGGAGAAAAATAGTGAAGTATATCCTGTCGCAAGAAAAAGAAACAGTATTACAAGAGAAGAAAGGTGAAAATTTTACATATCGATATAGTTACGTAAGAGCTAAAGAAACGCAAGACTTAAATGAGAGTGGACAAGATTTTCTTATATTTCAAGATAATGGGACTAGTATTACCTTTGCATTATGTGATGGTGTAGGAATGTCTTTTCATGGTGAAATCGCTGCGAAATTTCTTGGTATGAAATTATTAAATTTATTTGAAACATTGCAGGAAAAGAATATTTCTATTCTATTAAATGAAGAGTTGGAAAAGTGGAAAGAAGAAGCAGCAGAGGAAGTGAGGATATTTCAATTGCCAGAAGAAACACCATGGCTACTTCTCGATGTATTGGAAGAAAAGAGGAGAAAAGGTAGTGAAGCTATGTTCATTGCTGGGAAAATAGAGCTCATTCCAAATCAAGACGAAGTAAATGTAACAATAGTTACACATGGCGATTCTTTTGTACAATTGTTCCAAAATCAGAAAAAGTGCTTAAATGAATTGAATTTTGAGAGAAGTGTAGGGAAAAGATGGTCTACACATCATGGTATTATTGGTGGTGAATTGGATATTTTTTCAAAGAAGTTATCTAGAGAAGAAGTAAATAGAATTGTAATTCATTCAGATGGACTGATGTCGCTTATGCAGTATAACTTTGAGGAAGTCTTACAAAAAATCGAGAGGGCACAGTGCTCACCGACGAGCGATGATATTTCGTTTTTAGATATTTCTTGGTAAGAATACAACGGAAAGGTGAATATACGTGGAAGAGATTATTGTGACGTACATAAAACAATCAAATGAAGAAATAGATATTGCGATCCCAAATGATGTGAAAGTAATACAAATTATTGAAGCAATTTTACATCACGAAAAAATAGATGAAACATTAAGTGAAATTTACGAAATTAGAGTGACAAAGGATAAAGAAGAGTGGCATTCTATTCGAAATGACGAGACTTTGAGAGATAATGATGTTTGGGATGGACAATATGTAATGCTAAATAAAAAAGGGGCGATTATCCCTTCTTTTGAAATGTTACCGGCAGAAGAAGTTAATAATGAACCTGTTAAACAAGGTATATCTTCTAGTGAAGAAGATTATGTATGGAAAATCATTGAGTAATAGTTTTGAATGGGGAAGGAGAAATGCTTTGTGCAAAAATCACCATATTTTCAGCGCTCTCCGCGTGTGAAAGTAGATATACCAACAGGGGATGTTATTATTCATGATCCGCCAAATATACCAGAAGAACCTAAATTTTCTATTGAAACAATGTTATTACCAGCGATGATGACAATTTTAACATTGATATTGTATTTTGTGATGATGAAATTTATGAAGATGAATGCAAGTTATATGCCACTTATGATGGTTTCGAGTATCCCAATGTTAGGATCGTATGCAATTACAACGATGGGGCATTTCCGTAAAAAGAAAGAACATAGGCAAATGGTGGAGCAGTTACAACAAAGATATTTGGAGCAAATTCAAAAGCATCGAGTGGAGTTAGATACGTTAAAGGTTGAACAAGCGAAATATTTAATAACACAAAATCCAAGTCCACTAAAGAGTGTACAAAGAATTGAAAATCGAGAAAGTAATTTATGGGAGCGAACACCTGAAAGCCCAGACTTTTTAGATATCCGTATTGGAACAGGTGAGAGACCATTTTATGTTGAATTGAAAGTGCCTGAACAGCAAGGTTATGAGGAAAATCCATTAATCACAGAAGCACAAAATGTGAAAAGAGATTTTAATACAATCCCTAATGGGCATATTTCAATATCATTGAAAAAAAATGATGTAATTGGTGTGGTTGGCAATAAAGAAGATCGATTGAACTTCACTCGAATTGTAACGACGCAAATTATGACACATCACGCTCCAAATGAAGTGAAAATAGCAGCCTTCTATCATGAGAAGGAGAAGAAAGAATGGGATTGGATGAGGTGGATTCCTCATGTGTGGGATGAGCAGAGAAGCATGCGTTTTTTATCTGAGAATCAACAAGAAGCGCAGAAATTAGCTGAAACGTTGTTCACACCACTTAATATGCGTAGAATTTATAATTCCTCTGCACAGGTAGATGCGAAAATACCTTTAATCCCAATGTATGTTTTTTTCTTATCCGCGAGAGAATTTTTAGAAGATGATCCTATACTTCCAATGTTACTTAGAGAAGGGGAAAGTGTCGGAGCATCTACATTTATATTTGCAGAACAGAGAGAACGATTGCCGATGGAATGTGATCTTGTTATTAGCTTAAACGGAGAAAATGGTGAGTTAGTAGAAACATTTTCAAGCTCAGCTGAAAATAGCGGGACAACGCGTGCTAGTTTTAAAGTAGACCGACTTTCATTTGAACGATGCGAATCAGGTGCGCGAAGTATTGCTCCTATTCGAATGAAAAGTTCTACAGCGGCTAACATACCGAAAGTATTAACTTTTTTAGATTTGTTCCAAGTGAAAAAAATGGAAGAGTTACAGGTGCTAGAGAGATGGAATAAAAATCGATATCCGACTTCATTGCCGGTTCCAATAGGTGTAAGAGAAGGAAGTAAACCTGTGTTTCTAAATATTCACGATAAAATTGAGAAGAAAGGACATGGTCCGCATGGTTTAATGGCTGGTACAACAGGTTCAGGGAAAAGTGAAGTGATCCAGTCTATTATAGCAGCGTTAGCGGCTACCTATCATCCTCATGAGATGGCATTTATGCTTATCGATTATAAGGGTGGCGGAATGTCAAACACGTTTGCAGGATTACCACATATTATCGCATCTATTACAAACTTAGAAGATCCGAACTTAATCGAGCGTGCAAGAATATCATTAAAGGCGGAATTAGAGAGAAGACAAAAATTGTTTATTCAGGCTGGAAATGTTCAACATTTAGATGAATATTATGAAACAAGCTGGCGTGAAAAAGAACCTTTGCCACATTTATTTATTGTCATTGATGAGTTTGCTCAAATGAAAAAGGAACAACCAGAATTTATGGACGAACTAATTAGTGTTGCTGCAATAGGAAGGACATTAGGAGTTCACTTATTATTAGCTACACAAAAACCTTCAGGGGTTGTAAATGATAAGATTTGGAGTAACTCACGTTTTCGAATTTGTTTACGTGTACAAGATGACGCCGATAGTCGTGAAATGTTAAAAATTCCAGATGCCTCTAAAATTAATGTACCGGGAAGAGGTTATTTACAGGTTGGAAGTAATGAAATATTGGAATTGTTCCAATCTGCATGGAGTGGAGCACCTTATAATCCAGATGAAGAGAAAGTTCTTGCTGTTGTTGATTTTACAGAAGTTAAGCTTTCGGGTGAAAGAATAAAAGTGAAAAAGCGCCCAAAACCAATGACAAATAGTCCAAAGCAATTACAAGCGTTTATTCACTATATACAGAACGTATCGGAGAAAGAAAATATTAAAGCATTGCCAGGGCCGTGGTTGGCACCTTTACCAGAAAAATTATTATTAAAAGAGTTTTATGAAATGGAAAATTGGACTGCTGATGTATGGAATAAGGAGAAAGAAAATTTACAAATTACAGTTGGATTAATTGATGATGTCGGAAATCAAGCGCAGTATCCTTTAAAGCTCGATTTACAAGAAGGCCATTTAAATATATATGGTATGCCAGGAACAGGAAAAACAACGATGTTACAAACGATCATTATGTCCCTAGCAGTATCTCATACACCAGCTGAAGTGAATTTTTATATTATTGATTTTGGACGTATGTTTTTAGATTTTAGAGATTTACCTCATGTAGGTGGGATTGTACAAGAGGACGAATATGAAAAAATGAAACGTTTATTTGGTTTTTTGAAGAAAGAAATTACAGAAAGAAAAGAGAGTTTTTCTAACATCGGTGCAAAGTCATTTTCTATGTATAATCGAATGGTCGGAAAGAAAGTTCCTGCTATTGTTGTAATGGTAGATGGTTATATAAGATTTAAAAATGAATTCGAAAAAGAGAATGAAATATTAGAAATGTTATTACGAGAATCAAGCACATACGGCGTGTACTTCTATTTCTCGCTTAATCAAACTATTGATATGTTTGATCGTGTTCGTAATAATATACCGATGGCAATTACATTTGAATTGCAAGATAGAACTGAATATCATAGTTTAGTTGGTAGACCTAATTTCCCATTAATCGAAGTTCCTGCTGGTCGTGGGTTAATGAAAGGACAACCGCCTGAATTGTTCCAAGCAGCATTGCCGTTTATTGGTGAAAGTGAATTAGAATATTCACAGCAGTTAAAAACGATTATTCAAACAATGAGCAGTGAATGGAATGGTGAAAAAGCAAGAGAGATTCCAATGGTTCCTAAAGAAATATTTGTAGAAGATTTAGTTGAGCGATTAAAACCAGCTCAAATTTCTGCAGGAGTTGAAACAGACGATATTCGTTTACAAAGTTTTTCATTGGACGAAATGAATCATATATTTATCGGCGGAAGAATAGAAGGTGGGAAAACATCATTATTACAAACACTTCTGTTCTCTACTGCTTATCAATATTCTCCGGATGAAGTCGAATTATACTTAGTAGATTTTGGTGAAAGACCTACAGGTATTTTAGCTCTTGGAGATTTGCCTCATGTAGAGAAGAGGTTTACAGATGGTATACAATTAAAAGAAATGTTAGATGATTTGCTAGAAGTAATAAATAATAGAAAAGTAGTTATGCCATCTTTAGATTCAAAAGAAGAAGTGGAAATGCCATATAAGAAAATAATTATTGCAATTGATGATATTGATCAAATGTTAGCGATATTATCTAACGACTTTGATTCGAAAAATAAAATGGAACAAATAGTTCAAAATTGTAAAAATAAAGGGATTCATTTTGTTGTGGCCGCTACAACGTCTAGTGTAAATAGCTATTCTCATGAAAAATGGTTTACAGAAATTAGAAAGAGAAGTTTTGGTTATTTATTAGGTACGACTCAAAATAGTGATGTCTATTTCTTTAATATAAAGCTTCCACATACTGAGATGGATCGAGAATTATCAAGTGGGGATGGATATTGTATACGTAGAAAGCCAATGAAAATAAAATGTGCATATACACCACCACATTTACTTTACAAAATGACAAATAAAATTATTGTGAAATGGTCAGAATTAAAGGTTAAATAATATTAAAAAAGGGTTAAATTACAAGAAAATAGAATTTTTTTGTAATTTACCCCTTTTAAAATTGTTCGAATATAGTTTATAATCTAATTGTTGTATCATTTAAGAATTGAAAGGGGAAATATATACAATGGCAGAAATTAAAATTACACCAGAAGAACTTGAGCGAATTGCTAGTAACTTTACAAACGCAGCTGGGGAAGCTCAAAACCAAATTAATAGACTTGAAGGCGACATTAATAGTTTAGAAGGACAATGGGCTGGGGCAACACAAGCGAAGTTCCGAGGCGAATTTGCTCAATCTAAACAAGCGATGCAACAATACATTCCAATTTTAGAAGGTATTTCATCAGAATTAAAACGTATTTCTGATAAATTCCGTAACACAGATAACGCATATTAATAATAGAACAATTGCAAAAGACCAGGAGCTATTGTTCCTGGTCTTTTCTTTAAAAATTGTTATATGAGAGTAAGGGGATAAAATGGGATTCCGACCAGAAGTAGGAGAAAAAATTATTTTTAATAAAGATGTTTATCGTTTTGAGAAACATCCAGCAGTTATTGGGATTGAAATGCCATATGGGCAAGAGGGAAGACAAGGAACAGTTTATCAATTACAACATGAAAATGGTGTGGAACGAATTGCGTTAAAAGTTTTTAAAGAGCGCTATCGTGATGAAAAACATCAACTAGCATTTTTAAAGCCACTTTCCTCCTTAGCTGGTCTTAAAGTATGCTCACGCTATATCGTTACTACAGAAGAACATACATCTGCTATCGAAAAATCAGAAGATCTTGCTAATAGTATTGTAATGCCTTGGATTGAAGGTCCAACTTGGGCTGATATTTTACAAGAACAACGAGTGTTATCAAAAGAACAATGTTTCTTTATTGCAGAAGCATTTCTTACAACACTTAAAATGATGGAGGAAAATGAGGTTGCTCATAATGATCTATCATCCAGTAATGTACTCATACCTTTTTTAAGTGAAAATCCAATTGAAGGCCAACATTATATTGAACTTGTTGATGTTGAGCAAATGTATGGACCAAAAAGTAAAAGACCTTCATTATTGCCAGCAGGTTCAGCGGGTTATGCACCAGTGTATTTGGAAAATGGGATATGGCAAAAAGAAGCCGACCGTTTTGCTGGCGCCATTTTATTAAGTGAAGTATTAAGTTGGTGTAGTGAGGAAATTCGAAATAACAAATGGACGGATGCAAGTTACTTTAAAACGGAAGAAATGCAGACGGAATGTGAAAGATATACGTTACTTCAGCAAGAATTGCATAATCAATGGAATGGGGAAATCGCACAGTTATTTAATCAAGCATGGAATAGTAACACTTTCGCAGAATGTCCAAGCTTTGCACAATGGTACGATGTATTTCATAGTGCAAGAGAAATAGTAAAAATTGATGCGAAAAGGCAGTCAGAAGAAGAACACTCTCTTTTTGTATCGAAATGTTTGGAAATTGCAAGATTATTAGAAGAGAGAGGATTTAAACAAGCGGCATTATATGAATATAAAACAATTTTTAATTCACTCAATCCATCAACAGCTCTAAAACAAGAACTCGCATATATTATTCAACTACTAGAGAATCAAGAATCTGAAATAAATCAAAAAAAAGTGCTGCAAAGTTATGTGGAACTAGCTACTGAATTGGAGCGAGAAAATAATAAAGAATATGCTTGTTTCGTCTATTCACGAATCGTACAATTTCCAAACATTGATTATGCGTTAAAAAAGGAAATTGAAAGCATTATTAAAGAGATAAAAGAAGAAAAAGAGCCACCAATGCCAGAAATAGCAGCTACAATCACAGTTCCAAATAGCATTTTACAGAGCCGTAAACAAACAAAAAAACAAGTTGAATATGATATAGATGATGAAATTTTAAATGCAAAAGCATCGAATCAACCTCTTACATTAACACATGAACAAAAAGAACCGTCCGCCTTCTCAATATGGTGGAACAAGCATAAAAAACGGGTTTTGATTATTGGCTCAATTGTAGTAGTTGTTATAGGTGGTTCAACACTATTTTACTTTTATACAACAAATGCTAAATACCAAAAATTTATGGGACAAGCACGCCAAGCCTATCATGATAAAAAATATATAAAAGCAGAAGAAGCTGTTGGTCATGCGATCGCAGTGAAAGGAAAAGATGAAGCTCATCTTCAGCTAGCAACGATTTACGTTGCTGAAGGGAAAAATAAAATTGCAATCGACTACCTTACAAAATTAATAAAAGATAGAGAAATAGATAAAGAAAATAATGAAGCGGCATATCTATTAGCTTCAGCGAATTTCCGTATAGGAAAATATCAAGAAGCAGTTCCGAATTTCGAACAAGCATTAGCGAATAATGCAAAAGGAATTGAACCATATAAAAAAGATGCGATGCGAGATTTAGCTGTAAGTCATATGAAAATGAAAGAATTTGAAAAAGCAGAAGATGTTATTGTCAAAATGAGTACGAAAACAAATGAAGATAAGGCAATTGTTTCGTATTTAAAAGGACAACTAGCAACTGCAACTGTGCAATTAGATAAAGCAGAATCTTTCTTTAAAGAAGCCATTATGCAAGATTCAAAGAATGCTATATATGCAATTGAAATTTCGAATTTATATGTACTTTGGAATAAAACAAATTTAATTGATAGTGCAAAAAAAGAAGTGAATTATCAACAAGCATCGCAAGTATTACAAGCTGCAATCCAAAAAGATATGAAAAATATAGAGTTACTAAATCAATTAGGAATTGTATATTATGAAGCTGGTCAATTTTATGAAACACGAGATGGTGGAAAAAGTAATGCAGCGTATCAACAAGCGTTAGAGGCTTACAATAGAGTTGTTAACAACGGGACTCGTGACACAAATACGCTTGTGAATATAGGGATTTTATACGACAAAGTGGGACAAGGAAATGAAGCAGAGAAATTTTTCACGGAAGCATATTCACAAAATGATGAAGATCCGCATGTGAATTTTGCATTCGGGATGTTTAAAATTAAACAAAAAAAATATGAAGAAGCGAGTCGTTTCTTAAGAAAAACGGTACAAGCAAATGAAAATGAAACTGAAGTAAGAGCAGCACAAGAAAAACTAACAGAGATGAAAACAAACGGCTGGATTCAATAAAGATGTGAAAAGGGGAAGAAACATGGAAGAAAACAACAACAATCTAGGAAAAAAAGTTGCTATATCAGTAATGTCGGTGGCTTTATTTGGAACGTCAGGATATCTTGTTTATGACAAAGGCTTTAGTACAGCAGGAAGAGAAACGGTAAAACTAGCAAGTAATACAGAAGAGAAAAAAGATGACCGTATTACAGGAAGTAATTTACAGTCTATGTTCCCAAATTTAGTTGCCGATCCTGCAAAAAAAGATGACAAACCAGGAGAAAAACCAAACATTAATTTAGCAGACTTAATCGGAAATAATAAATCACCGATTACACCAGTGACGTATAAGCCAGATGATGTGTCGGTGGAAAAGAAAGATCCACTAATCAAATTATCAGATGCACCAGCGCCACAAAAGCCGGAACTGCCAACTAATATGGGTGGGCCGGTGGTGGAGCCGAGTAAAAATTTACCGGATAGTTTGGTGGATACGGGGAAAACACCAGGTGGTGATAAGGAACTAGAAAAACCAAAACCGGATGGTGATAAAGAGCCGGAAAAACCAAAACCAGATGGTGATAAAGAACCAGAAAAACCAAAACCGGATGGTGATAAAGAACCAGAAAAACCAAAACCGGATGGTGATAAAGAGCCGGAAAAACCAAAACCAGATGGTGATAAAGAGTCGGAAAAACCAAAACCAGATGGTAATAAAGAACCAGAAAAACCAAAACCGGATGGTGATAAGGAACCAGAAAAACCAAAACCGGATGGTGATAAAGAGCCAGAAAAACCAAAACCAGATGGTGATAAAGAACCAGAAAAACCAAAACCACCAGTGCCACACGATCAAATTACAGTATCACCAATAACGGGAGATATTTTAGTTGAGTGGTATGCTGGGAATGGAGAGAGGTATTCATCTGTATTCTTTAATGAGTATTATGGAAAAGGGCAAAATTCTGACACGTTAAATAGTAGGGCTAAATATTCGGAGGAAAATAAAGAGTTAACACTGATATCTCAATTGAATGCATCTTCAAATGCACAGACAGTTGCTGATCATAGATTAACATTGGACAATTTGGGAGAAATTTTAGCTAATAAGGAGAATTATTCGAATCAAAGTGAATTATTTTATTTACGTAACCAAATGAATACACTTAAGGAAAAAGTTACAACCCAACAAGAATTACAAGAGTATTTAAAAGAAAATAAGAAAGAGTATATTCAATCAGTTGCAAAGTTAGTATACGATAAGGCTGTACAAGAGGAGAATGTTTGGTTAAATAACCAAACAGATATAGCTTCTCTAGAACAATCTTTAAGTAAATATTACTTAGTTACTTCGGTGCTTGAAAGCGTGGATCCTAAATTAGTAGAGGCTGCAAATCAACGTGTAGAAAAGATTTTCTATAAACTATTACAAGAAGAATTAAAAAATATTAACATCGAAGCACCAGTAGTGACATCTAAAAATGATACAAAAGAAAACGTAAGTCCAGAAAAAGAAACTGTAACTAGCAGTAATGGAGGACAAGTGGTTGTTAAAGAAGATAATACGAATAAAACTGTGGCGTCAGAAATAGCTAGTGAGAAAGAGCAAAAAGATCAATTAATTGAAGCTAATAAAAACAACAAAGAAAATACGAAAGAAGTAAATCATAAAGAAACAAATAGCAATGATACAGATGGTCAAATGAAACCAGAAAAACCAGAAAAACCAGAAAAACCAGAAAAACCGGAAAAACCAAATCCGATCAATCAAGCGATTGAGAAAATTGAAACATATTTAACCCCTGAAAGTCTAAACTATGAAAATGCTTTACTATTAGCAAATCAATGGATTGATGTCGCAAAAGACCAACAAAAAGAAAAATTAAATCAGCAATTTAGTATAGCGGTAGATGGACTTAGAGGACAGATGAAAGACCCTGAACTTTCAGTGGAAGATGCCTTAAAGAAAGCAAACCTATTAGCAAGTACGGCAAGGGTAGAACAATCTGTTCGAGATGAAGCAAATAAAATGTTAATGCCACTTATGTTTGAAAGAAAAGCAAATGAGGCTGCAAATAAAGGAGAATATTATACAGCTGTATTGAATATTGCTAATGCAATTCGTACAAAGCATCCATTAGAGCGTTCAAGAGAAGAAATGGTGAATTATGCAAATAAACTATGGGAAAAAACAGAAGTCGAATGGGAGCAAATCAATGGAACACCAGATTGGCAAGAAAAGGCTGAGAAAACTGTACTTCCATCGTATACATTATTGGCACAGTTGAAAGATATCGATAAAACAATTGAAAAAATCGTTGGTATGAGTGTTATTGACAATGCGTCGAAAAAGATGGAGGGAATCCAACTAATAGAAGTAGCAAATACAAAAGCGAATCAGAACGGAAAGCTTTACGAAGCTTTACACTATTATGGACAAGCTTCCTATCGTGGGGTTAATGATAAAAAAGGATTTTCGGATGTCGCAAATCGCGTATTAAAAGAAGGGGGAAAAATTGAAAAGAGTAATTACCTATCAGCTTTAGAAATCTATCAAATTCTTTATAAAACACCGGGGATTGAAATGACTGGAGTGAAAGATAAAGCAAAAGTTGCCATTGAATATTTAAGTACATTTGATGCTGCTAATAAAAAGGCTACTCGTATAAACACTATTGAAGATTTAGCGTCAGTAGTTGAGCTAACTCATCAAGCCATGAACTTAGGATATCAGCAGGCACCTGCAAAAGAATTTATGAAAGTTGTCTCTGAAAAAATGTTACAAACAGGTAAAGGGTATTCAGACAAAAATGAAAACAATAATGCATATAAATGTTTTGAGTTTTTAACTCGACCACAATATGCAACAACGATTGATGGAGAAGTACGCCAAAAAGCAATGGAGAACTTAGACAAAATAAAAGCAATGGACACCAAAAAATAAATAGATAATGAATTCGCCATCTTATTCCAAGTAAGATGGCGAAATTATTCCAAATAGGAGTGAAAGTTAATGAGTTTACTAGAAATTAGTCCATTAGATGAGGCATTAGTGGAAGCGTTGCAAAATGAAGAAAAAAGAGGCAATTTTTATGAAATATTACAGAAATCAAATTTATTCGTTGTTGCTTCTGTCGAAGGGGATACAAGTGTAGATGAAGAAGGAAATTTGATTTCTACTAATAATACACAATTACAAATTCATTATTTTGAAATGGAAGAAGGATTAATGTTACCACTGTATTCGGATTTAAAGCATCTAGAAATGGTTATTCCAGAAGAATGTCCATATGTTTCTATGAATGCAGTTGAATTATTAAAAACAATAGATTTAGAGGCAAATGTCATATTGAACCCAGGAACAAAATTTCAAAAATTATTTGTAAAGGAAGAAATTGAAGCGATTTGTGATAACAGTATTTTTGATGTTTTCTCTAAAGAGAATAAGTAAAAATTAATGCAGTTCTATTTCTTTTTGGTATAAAATAGAGGAAGGTGGGAGAAGGTTTGGAGATTAAAGTCAAACCTGAACAACTCGAACAAATTGCCAAAAACATATCAGAGATGCAAACACACAGCCAGACCATACAACAAAATCTCAATCAATCCATGTTTAGTATTCAAATGCAATGGCAAGGGTCGACGAGTCAGCGTTTTTACGGGGAATTTATGAGATCGACGAAACTTATGGAAACATACATACGTAATTTACAAGTTACAGAAAAAGAATTACGGCGCATTGCTCAAAAGTTTCGTCAAGCAGATGAGGAATATCAAAAGAAACAAACCGGAAAATTGAAAGAAACTCCTAAAAAAGAGGAGAAACATGAAAAATCATGGTGGCAAAAGGGATTAGAAGGAGCAGCTGAATTCATCGGAATTAATGATGCAATTCGAGCGGTTACTGGTAAAGACCCTATCACAGGCGAAGAATTATCAACAAAAGAAAG